>JBOHED010000619.1:0-6974 GCA_050700915.1 Actinopolymorphaceae bacterium
GCTGGACACGTACGCCGAACAGATCGGGTCGGTCGGCGACTCGGTGGGGACAGCGCGCGAGATCTGGTCCGGACTGGGCAACCTCCGCTGGGAGGTCAGGCGCCTGTCCACCCTGGTGGACGCGCGCAAGGCACGCCCGACGAGCCCGATCGGGTTGGGGTTCGCGGACTCGATGTCGCGGGTCTACCCACGGGATCTGCCCTGCGACTGCAGCTACACGTCGCCGACCCTCGACCTGGTCCGTGGTGAGCACGAGAGCGTCCAGCTCGTCGCCATGTCGTACGCCTCGCCGCTGCCGAGCGCACGGGTCCAGGCGAGGATGGTGGGCGGCGGAACGCACGGACTTCAGGTCGACGCCCACCCGGTCGTCTCGCTGAACATGGCGCCTCCGGTCGACCAGCAGCCGGCCACCCCGACCTCGTTCCGGCCAACCAGCTATGAAGGCTGGACACCCGATCCCATCCAGACCGCTCGCGACAGCACGGACGTGGCGGCGGGCGACCTGCAGTCGTTCTGGGTCGCCGTCGAAGCCGCGCGCGACACCCGGCCCGGTGTGTATCCCGTCGAGCTCGAGTTGCGCGCGGACGGCCTCGCCCCCCAACGGGTGCGAATGAACGTGCGGGTGTGGGACGTCGGCATCGCCGAGGAGCCTGGCCTGCGTACGGCGATCGGGCACGATCCCAAGGCCTACGCCGAACCGTACGGTGTGACCGACCCCGCCGAGATCGCCGCGCTGGTCGAGGAGGAGTACGCGTTCCTGGGCGAGTACCTCCTGCAGGGCGACAACATCTACCGCAGCATCTACGAGGCGAACCCGCCGTCGGTCGAGAGCCTGCGCAGGATCGAGGAGAAGGGCGGCGGGCTCCGGCAGTTCAACATCTGGTACTTCGACCCGCGCCTGTTCGATCTCGGCGCACCCGAGACGTGGGAGGCCCAGGCAGACGCGCTGTTCGACCGGATCCAGCCGTACGTCGACGACTACCGCGCCGCTGGCTTCCTGGACAAGGCGTACCTCTACTGCTGCGACGAGACTCGTGCGGAGCACACCGAGGTGATCCGCTTCGTCCTCACCCGGTTCTCCGAGCGCTTCCCCGGCGTCCGCGTGCTCACGACCACCATCGACAACCAGATGGGTCGCGTGTCAGGACTCGACGAGGTGATGGACTGGTGGGTCCGCGACGTCCCGTGGTACGACCCTGAGATCATCGCCGAACGCCACGCCGACGGTCGGGAAGCCTGGTGGTATCTCCACGCGGGCAACACGAATCCGACACCCAACGTCTTCGTCAACTACGACCCGGGGCAGCTGCGGACGCTGCTCGGTCCGATGATCCACCAGGCCGGTCTGGACGGGTTCCTCTACTACCGGGTGGACCGGTGGTACGGCCACGGCATCATCGACGACGGTCCGCTCAGCAGCTGGGATCCGCGGACGTGGAACAACCGGGCCGGTGACGGGGCGCTGCTCTACCCCGGGCCTGACGGCCCGATTCCCTCTATCCGGTTGGAGAACATCCGCGACGGGCTGGAGGACTACAACCTGCTGGAGGAGCTGCGCCACGCCATCGACGGGGCACCTGCCGGCACCGACCCGGACGTCCTCGCCCGGGCTGAGCGGCTGCTCGCAGCCTCCGACGTCGTGACCGACAACTACGAGTACGTCGACGAGCCGGACGCCTACCGTCATTGGCGATCCGACGTGGTCCGAACGATCGCGCGCCTCCATTGAGGGAGGGCCAACTCATGCGGCTTCTTCGGCGCCGAACGCTGTTCGGATGAAGGGGTTGTCCAGCGGGAGTCGGACACCTCGTTCCGAGCAGTTGCGATACAGGACGAGGGTTCGGCCGCTCTCGGAGCGGAACGCGTAGCAGTCGTAGCCGAAATGCGTACCTCCGTGGCCGTAGACCGCCGGACCACCACCGGGAACGCGGTAGCGGACCAGGCCGTATCCGTAGTCCAGTTCGGCGTTCCACGGGCGCATCACCCGCATGGCGGTCAGCTCCGGTGCTGGCAGCAGCTCACCGCCGAGTAGTGCGTCGAGGAACCGGGCCACGTCGCCCGGCGTGGACACGATTGCCCCACATGCCCAGGACTCCGACGGGGTGAACGTCGTACACTCGACGACCGGCTCGGCGTCCCCGATCTTCATGTATCCGAGGGCGTGCGGGCCACGCATCCGCGGGTCGACACTGGGAAACTCGGTCCCGTCGAGTTTCAACGGGTCGAAGATCCGGCGCCAGAGTTGGGCGTCGACGCGCTGCGCACTCGCTCGCTCGACGATCAGGCCGAGCAGAATGTAGTTCGTGTTGCAGTAGCTGACCTGGGTTCCAAGCTCGTGACGCCTTGGCTGCTTCAACGCGAGCTCGACCAACTCCTCGGGGGCGAAGTAGCGCTGGAGGTTGTCGGGGTGCGGCGGATCACCCAACACGGCCGGGACAAAGTCGGGAAGTCCGGAGCGCATCGAGAGCAGCAGCTCGACGGTGATCCGGTCGTCATCCGGTACGAGGCCGGGAACCCAGCCAGCGAGGGGATCCGACAGGGCGAGCCGGTCCTCGGCGACCAGCTGAAGGACGACCGTGGCGAGGTAGGTCTTTGTCAGGCTGGCGATACGGAACCTGTCCGACGATCTGATCGGCCTCGGATTCTCCATGTCCGCGGTGCCAGCGCTACCCGCGAAGATGGTGTCGCCGTCCTGCGTAACGAGTCCGAAGAATCCGGCTGGACGACCGGCGGCCACGGCATCAAGGGCCGTTCCCAGTTTCGCGGCCTCTGAATGGTTTTGGTGCGCGCTTCGACTCACGATGTTCCTCGACTCCTCGCGTCGATCGACGTACGAACATGGAAGGTCCAACAGGGATTGGATAGCCAGAACCCTTGGCGGGTAGCAGGTGTCGGAGCGGGTCAGGGGCCCGCGGCGGCAGTGGCACCCTGTGTTGACCCGACGCGCACTTGAGGAAAACCGTCGCAGAACTGGACGTCTTCTGAACTCAGGCGGCGCTCGTCGACATGCTACTCACCGCCTTCGACCGCAGGCAAGCCCGCGCCTGGTCGACAGTGAAAGCCGGTCAGTCGTGGTCGAGGCCGGCGAGGAAGGCGACCGTCTGCTCGAGCAGGACGGCTCGGTCCGTGTCACCATGGCCCACCTGGTCGGCGGCGTACTGTGCCCAGCCGATCGGTGTGGCGTGGTGGTGGGGGTCCCGCCGACCCAGATCGGCGCCACGCTCGACGAGGAGTCGTACGCCGGCGAGGTTCCCGTCCAGTGCAGCCAGGTGGAGCGGGGTTTCCCCACCTGCGTTGACGTCGAAGCCCAGGTCGAGCAGGAGCCGTACCGCCTCCAACCGGCCGGTACGCACCGCACGTACGACCGCTTCGGGTTCCCGGGCGACCGCTTCGGCCACGAGGGCGGGATCGGCCGAACGCAGCCGCTCGACATCGGCGTGGTCCCCGGCCAGGCAGGCGCTCAGGAACGCCTGCACCCGGTCGACGGCGGTCGGGGTCGCACCGGCTTCGACGAGCATCCGCGCGATGTCCCGATTGCCGGCCGCTACCGCCAGCTGGTAAGGCGTCCGGTCGCCGAAGTGCGGATGGTAGCCCCGCCCGTCGGGGTCGACGTGATGGTCGAGCAGCAGTCGTACCCGCTCGACCAGGTTGTGGTCTGCCGCCCGCTGGAGCTGGTGCTGCACCATCTCCGCGGGTGAGGGGTACGTGTGTCCCATTCGCCGCCGCCAGGGGCTGTCGACGTCGGTGCCGAGGCCGAACTCGAACAACAGCCCGAGGTGGTCGTTCTCCGGGGTGAACATCCTGTTGTACAAGGTCTGGTTGTCGTTGGGGTCGGCACCTGCCTCCAGGAGCAGCCGCGCGACGGCGGACGCCTGCGGGTGCGGCGGTTCGTGCACTTCGCCGCCACCGAACACCCCAGTCAGCGCGGTGAACGGCGAAGGGAGCCCCTGCCACAGGTAACCGACGTTCGGGTCGGCTCCGGCGTCCAGGAGCAACCGTGCCGTCGCGAGCGCGGACCGGCCCGGGCCTTTCTCGCCGAGTCGTGCATACGTCAGGTAGTACAGCGGCTCCCAGTCGAAGGGACCTCCCGAACGACGGGCCTGCGAGGGATCCTCGGCGAGGAGCCGGCGTACGGCCTCGACGTCGCCGACGACCGCCATCGTGTGGATGTCGACCGTGGCAACGCCCGGATGGGCCGCGAGCAGCTCACGCGCATGGTCCCGCCGGCGTGGCCCGTCACCGCTGTAGAACCTGCACGCCAGGTTGAGGAAGTGGTCGCGAAGAGCCAGCGGCGCCTCCTCGGCGTCACCCGACACCTCAGGCGCCCGATCGGGCCACCGGGCAAACTCGTCGATCACGTCGAGGTGGTCCCGCAACCGTTGCCAGCTGGCGAACCCGTGACTACGGGCGATCAGCAGCTGTGCCGAGGTGAGGCTGAATCCGCTGCTGGGGCTGGATGAATCGGCGGAGCGTGGGTCGAACTCACCGACCAGGGCGAGGGCCGCTGGGTCGCCTGCTCGGACTCGGCGCTGCAACGTCCTCGCCTGGTTCTTGAGGTTCTCCAGGCTGGGACTTGCGGGCAACGGACGGACCGGCACGATGGCCTCCTTCTCTCACGCCCGGCGTCCGCGAGGTCGGGCCGAAAAGGAGGGAGATCGACACTTTCGGCGATGCTCAGGTGGGCTTCGCCCTTTCTGCGGACCAGAGGCGCCCTGCGGCGCATCGTCACGCTACACCTCGCCCGACACACCTCGCCAGGATCGCCGACGCGGCAGGACGTACGTACCGGCACCGACGCCTCGGTCCACGATCGTTTCCTCAAGGTGTACGGCACACTGGGTCCCGTGGCCGAACCCTGGAACGCCAACATCCATTACGACAGGAAGCTGGCCGCCGGTGTGCCGGCCGGCGCAACGTCGGTGTTGGACGTGGGCTGCGGCGACGGATTCCTCGCCGCTCAGCTCGCAGGTCGGGTCCCCAGGGTAATCGCCCTCGACATCGATGCCGATGTGCTCGATCGGGCGCGGGCGCGGTTTCCGGAGGCGAAGGTGACCTGGCGCCTGGGAGACGTCCTCACCGATCCGCTGGAGCAGGAGACCTTCGACGCCGTCGTGTCCAACGCCACGCTGCACCATCTTCCGGACACCAGCGCCGCTCTGCACCGGCTGAGTCGACTGGTCCGCCCAGGTGGCACCCTGTCCATCGTGGAGTTCACCCGCACCGAGCGGCGTGATCTGCCGTGGGCCATGCTCGCCTTCGTGTCGCTGGGAATTGCCACCCGGGTACGTGGAAAGTGGGAGCACACCGCGCCCCAGACCTGGCCGCCACCACACACCTTCCGCGAGTTGCGGCAGACCGTAGGGGGCGTCCTGCCCGGTGCCCGCATCTCCCGCCTGGTCATGGGTCGCTACCTGATCAGGTGGCACGCGCCGGCTTCCCACACAACGAACGACCTGGCGACTTCTGACTGAACGCCCCAATGGCCGGCGCCTCGGGCATACCCGTATGTCGGTGGCTGCTGGTAGGAGTCAGGTCATGGACGATGAGCTGGTCAGCCGTGCCCTGCGCCGCCCTCGGCCGGGACGTTCACGTCCCGCCCGTCGAGTTGGCCGGCTCCATGTCGGAGTCCGGGGTGTATCGCGTCCACCTCGACGGGTCCGACGTGGTGGCGAAGGTGACCGCCGCCGGCCATGAGCAGGCGAACGCCCGCCGCGAGCTCGCGTTCTACCGCACGCTGGCAGACCAGGTGCCGGTCAGGACGCCCACGCTGCTGGGCCACGTCGACAACGACGAGCTCACCGTGCTGCTGCTCTCCGCGCACACACCGGCGCCGCCAGCCAGGGAATGGGACCTGTCCACGTGGCTCGAGGTGGCCAGACAACTCGCGGCGCTCCATTCGATGCCCGCACCAGAGGGCGATCTGTGGGTCCGTACGCCGTGGATCCGGCAGGTGCTCGACCGGCCACCTCGCAGGGCGAAGGATTTCTGGTCCCGCACCGCCGCCGCGGACCACATCGGCGACGTCTTCGACGCCCCGGCCGCGCTCGCGCAGGGTATCTGCACCCTCCCCGAGACGTTCGTCCACGGCGACTGCCACGCCGACAATCTGCTGCACGACGGCGACGATCTCCTCTGGACCGACTGGCAGGGGACGGGGATCGGTAACCCCGCGGGGGACCTCGCGTTCCTCTGGGGGCGGGCCCACGCCGACAACGCCGATCCGCCGCGGGAGGCGATGATTCATGCGTACGCCACCCGTCGCGGAATCGCACTCGACCCTCTTCGCCGTTCCCTCATCGCCTCCGAACTCAGCACCCTGCTGTACGCCTGGCCCGACTACGCCCACTACCACCCGCAGGACGAACGGGACCGGCTGACCCAGCGGCTCATCGACCTCACCCGCGACTGGCACGACCCTAACCTCGGCTAGCTGGGTGGCCGCAGCTCGAGAGCCGAGTCGAGCCAGGTGCGGTCCCACGTACCCGCCGCGATCGCCGCACGTTCGGACTCTTCGCTGCGGGCCTTCTGCTCCGCGCCGGCTGCCACCTCGAGAGCCATCGCGGCCGGAACCACCGCGACACCGTCCTCGTCGGCCACCACCAGGTCACCGTCGTGGACGGTCAGTCCGGCGATCGAGACCGGACCGCGGATCTCACCCGGCCCGTCCTTGTACGGCCCCAGATGACAGACACCCGTCGCGAACACCGGGGGTGCCGCCGCGCCCAACTCGGTCACGTCCCGCACGGCGCCGTCCACGATCAGGGCGACCAGCCCTTTGGTCGCTGCGTACGCGCCGAGTAGGCCGCCGACGATGGCGCGATCGTTCCCACCACCCGCGGCGACGACCAGCACCTCGCCTGGTCGTGCGAGGTCGACCGCCTTGTGCACGACAAGGTTGTCGCCCGGCCGGGTACGAACCGTGAGCGCCGGGCCCACCACGACCTGACCAGCGGACAGCCCGGCGACGGGCATGA
>JBOHED010000620.1:0-2141 GCA_050700915.1 Actinopolymorphaceae bacterium
CGGCTGGCGATGATGCGTTCGGGCGCGACGCTCATCAACACCGCCCGCGGCCGGCTGGTCGACACCGACGCGCTCACGGCTGAGCTCGCCACCGGCCGGATCTACGCCGTGCTCGACGTCACCCACCCGGAACCGCTGCCCGCCGACTCGCCGCTGTTCACGATGCCCAACGTCGTCCTCACCCCGCACATCGCGGGGTCCCTCGGCCGGGAGATCACCCGGATGGGCGCGCTGGCGGTGGACGAGTTGGAACGCTACGCCCGGGGTGAAGGCTTCGCTTTTCCCGTCGTCGAGGAACGCCTGCCCCTCCTCGCGTAGTCACGCTGGATGAGGGGACCGTCTTTGTCCCGCCTCGGCCCGGCGCACGGCATCCCGGACTTGTCAGGGGTTTGTCGCCTTCTATGACGAGATACCTCTGACAGGGTTCCCTGACAAGTCGGGCCGTCCGGGAGCCGCCTGCCCTCCGCAGAGGGGCGGAACAACTGCGGGGTTGCCCGAGGTTGGACACTGGAGGTTCCCGACGAGTCCTTCGGAGATCGCGTGAACGACGGCCCGCTCATCGTCCAGTCCGACAAGACCCTGCTGCTCGAGGTGGGGCATCCCGCGGCCGACGACGCCCGCAAGGCGATCGCACCGTTCGCCGAACTCGAGCGTGCCCCGGAGCACGTCCATACCTACCGGCTCACCCCGCTCGGCCTCTGGAACGCCCGCGCCGCCGGTCATGACGCCGAGCAGGTGGTCGACACGCTGCTGCGGTTCAGCCGGTACGCCGTCCCGCATGCGCTGCTCGTCGACGTCGCCGACACGATGGCGCGCTACGGCAGGCTGCGCCTCGAGAACAACCCGACGCACGGACTTGTCCTTGTCACCACCGACCGTCCGGTACTGGAGGAGATCCTCCGCAGCGCCAAGGTCAAGCCCATGCTCGGCAACAGGATCGACGCCGACACCGTGGCGGTCCATCCGTCCGAGCGCGGGCACGTCAAGCAGGCCCTGCTCAAGCTGGGCTGGCCCGCCGAGGACACCGCCGGGTACGTCGACGGCGAGGCGCACGCCATCGACCTGGCCGAGGGCGACTGGGCGCTGCGTCCGTACCAGATCCACGCCGCGGAGGCGTTCTGGCACGGCGGTTCCGGTGTCGTCGTCCTCCCGTGTGGCGCGGGCAAGACTCTCGTCGGCGCGGCCGCGATGGCGCATGCGAAGGCGACCACCCTGATCCTCGTCACCAACACGGTCGCCGCGCGGCAGTGGAAGGACGAGTTGGTACGCCGTACATCGCTCACCGAGGACGAGATCGGCGAATACTCCGGTTCCCGCAAGGAGATCCGGCCCGTCACCATCGCGACGTACCAGGTGATGACGACCCGCCGCAAGGGCGCCTACACCCACCTCGAGCTCTTCGGCGCCCGCGACTGGGGGCTCGTGGTCTATGACGAGGTGCACCTGCTGCCGGCGCCGATCTTCCGGATGACGGCCGACCTGCAGGCCAGGCGCAGGCTCGGGTTGACGGCGACGCTCGTCCGCGAGGATGGCCGCGAGGGCGACGTGTTCAGCCTGATCGGACCCAAGCGGTACGACGCGCCGTGGAAGGACATCGAGGCCCAGGGTTGGATCGCGCCCGCCGACTGCGTGGAGGTCCGCGTCACCCTCACCGACGCCGAACGCATCACCTACGCGACGGCCGACGTCGACGAGCGGTACCGGCTCGCGTCGACGACGGACACCAAGTCCCGCGTCGTCGAGCGCCTCGCCGCGCAACATCGTGGCGAGCCGACGCTCGTCATCGGGCAGTACATCGACCAGCTCGACGACCTCGCCGCCCGGCTGGACGCGCCGATCATCAAGGGCGAGACGACGGTACGCGAGCGGCAGCGGCTGTTCGAGGCGTTTCGTACCGGCGAGATCTCGCTCCTCGTCGTGTCCAAGGTGGCGAACTTCTCGGTCGACCTGCCCGAGGCGGCCGTCGCGATCCAGGTGTCGGGGACGTTCGGCTCGCGGCAGGAGGAGGCGCAGCGGCTCGGCCGGTTGCTGCGGCCGAAGCACGACGGCCGGTCGGCGCGGTTCTACGCGGTCGTGTCACGCGACACGGTGGACCAGGACTTCGCGGCGCACCGGCAGCGGTTCCTCGCCGAGCAGGGTTA
>JBOHED010000621.1:0-6044 GCA_050700915.1 Actinopolymorphaceae bacterium
GCCTGCCGACGTGGGCGCCCAACAGTCCGCCGACCACCGACCCCACGGCGATCAGCCCGGCCGGGAGCCAGGCGACGTCCGCGATCACCACGAACAGGACCGCCGCCACCGCGTTGACGAGTCCCGCCAGCACGTTCTTCGCGGCATTGAGGCGCTGCATGGTCTCGTCGAGCCCGATGCCCAGGATCGCGACGAGGATGATGCCCTGCGCGGCACCGAAGTAACCGCCGTAGACGCCGGCCAGGTAGACGAACGGCAGCAGCGCCCAACTGCCGTGGTGGTGGAGTGGGCGGGCGGTCTCGCGGCGGGCGGCCATCTTCCGGGACACCCACGGCTGCAGGAGGACGAGGACGCAGCCGATCCCGACCAGGACGGGCACGATCATGTCGAACGCCTCGGCCGGGAGCCGCAACAACAGCACCCCACCGGTCAACGCCCCCACCACAGAGGCGCACCCGAACCGGATCAGCCGGCCGCGCTGGCCGGCCAGCTCACGACGGTATCCCCACGCCGCCGCCGCCGAGCCAGGCGCGAGCCCGACGGTGTTGGAGACGTTGGCGGTCACGGGTGGGACACCGAACGCGATCAGGGTCGGGAACGTGATCAGCGTTCCCGACCCCACGACGGCGTTGATGGTGCCTGCCGCGACCCCCGCGATGAAGACTGCGAGGATCTCCCAGATCGTCAAGTGGCCCAGCCAGTCATGCCTTGCTGGGGTCTTCCGGCCCGGCCTCGCCCGCCGCGCCTCCGTCATTGGGAGTGCCTCGGCCGAGCCGGCCGATCCCGCCCTTGGCCGCCTCTTCGGCTGCTGCGATGGCCGCGGCCACCTCGCTCTCGGCCGTCTGGACCGCCTCGTCGGTGTGCTTCTCTGCCTCGATGGCCACCTTCTTGCGCCGGGAGCTCTTGCTGGGAGTGCTGTCACCCTCGATTGACGGTCCGGCAGGAGCCTCCCCGCCGAGCTTGCCGACGATCGAGCCGACACCTTCGAGCGCCTTGCCGATCTCGCTGGGTACGATCCACAGCTTGTTGGAGTCGCCCTGCGCGATCCGCGGCATCATCTGGAGGTACTGGTAGGACAGCAGCCCCTGATCGGGACGCCCCTCATGGATCGCCGTGAAGACCGTGTCGATCGCCTGCGCCTCACCTTCGGCCTGCAGGATCTGCGCCTCCCGCTGGGCCTGTGCGCGCAGGATCTGGGACTGCTTGGCGCCTTCGGCGGTGAGGATCGCCGCCTGCTTCTCACCCTCGGCGGTGAGGATGGCCGACTGCCGGACACCCTCGGCCGTGAGAACCGCCGCGCGCTTGTCGCGGTCGGCGCGCATCTGCTTCTCCATCGAGTCCTGGATCGACGGCGGCGGGTCGATGCCCTTGAGCTCGACCCGGTTGACCTTCACACCCCACTTGCCCGTCGCCTCGTCGAGGATCGCGCCCAGCGCGGTGTTGATCTCCTCACGGCTGGTCAGCGCACGCTCCAGATCCATGCCGCCGACGATGTTCCGTAGCGTCGTCTGGGTGAGCTGCTCGATGGCCTGGACGAAGTTGGCGATCTCGTACGTCGCCCGCACGGAGTCGGTCACCTGGAAGTAGATGACCGTGTCGATGGCGACCACCAGGTTGTCCTCGGTGATCACGTTCTGCGGCGGGAACGAGACGACCTGCTCACGCAGGTCGATCGTGTACCGGACCTTGTCGACGAACGGCACGATGATCGACAGCCCTGGCCCGAGGGTGCGGGCGTACCGGCCGAGTCGTTCGACGATCCCCGCCCGCGCCTGCGGGATTATCTTGACCGAGCGGACCAAGATGATGATGGCGACGAGCGCCAGAACAGCAACGGTAATCAAGACATCCACGGCTTCTCCGATTCGTCAACGTCGGCCGCCGAGTTGTCGATCGGCGGCGCCTGGTGCGGGTCCTGACACTCGCTCGCAGTCCTCTTCGCCAACCGCGTGCGAGCTGAAACTGTGGGACCGCCTGGCTCTGCTCTCAAGAACTCCATGGCTTCCCCGCTTCGTGCACAAATGCTGTCGCGCCCTCGATGGAGAGTACGTCGACGGTCGCGCCGGGCTCGATGCTCGACTGCTCGTCGTAGGGACGCGCGGACCAGACCTCGCCGCCGATCTTGATCGTCCCGGACCGGGTGGTGACCTGCTCGACGACGACGCCGGTCTGGCCCACGAGGGCCGAGATTCCGGTGCGGATCATCGGCGTCTGCTTGAGGTGCCGCAGGGCGACCGGGCGGACGGCCCCCAACATCGCGAATGCCGTCGCGACCGCGGCCACGATCGAGATCACCGGTCCGCCGCCCACGAGGGCGGCGAGGGCACCAGCCGTCGCTCCGGCCGCGAGCATCAGGAACACCAGGTCGAGGGTCAGCAACTCGACCGCGGCGAGGATCCCGGCCACGACGATCCACGCGACCCACAGGTGCTCGGTCAGCCACTGGAGCAGATTGCCCATGGTAAGAACCTACGTGATCAAGAGGAATGTCCGGTATCCGCCCCGGACCCTTCCGTGGATGAGGGCGCCATCATTTACCGCTTCGCCCGCGCTGTCCACCGGTGGGTCGACCTGAACAGCCGGAGCGGCATCGCGAAGGTTTCCGAGAGCGCTCGTGAGCTGAGTGTCTCGCGTACCGGCCCAGCCGCCACTACGCTCCCACCCCGCAGCAGGAGCACGTGGGTGAAGCTTGGCGGGATCTCCTCTACGTGGTGGGTCACGAGCACGGTCGCCGGGGACGCGTGGTCGGCCGCGAGGTCCCCGAGGGTACGCACGAGCCCTTCCCGGCCAGCCAGGTCGAGACCGGCGGCCGGCTCGTCCAGCAGCAACAGCTCCGGATCGGTCATCAGGGCGCGGGCGATCTGCACCCGCTTGCGTTCGCCTTCGGACAATGTCCCGAACGTCCGGTCCGCCTGGTCGCCGACACCGAGCCATTCCAGGAGTTGGGCGGCTCGCTCGTGGTCGAGCTTGTCGTAGTTCTCCCGCCACCGGCCGAGGACGGCGTAGGACGCGGAGACCACGACGTCCCGTACGCGCTCCTGGCGCGGGATCCGGTCGGCGATGGCCGCACTCGTCAGCCCGATCCGCGGTCGCAGCTCGAAGACGTCGACCGATCCGAGGGTCTCGCCCAGGATCGCCGCGGCTCCACTGGTCGGGTGCATCCGGGCCGAAGCGACCTGCAGGAGAGTGGTCTTCCCGGCGCCATTGGGTCCGAGGATCACCCACCGATCGGTCTCGTCGACCGACCAGGTCACCCGGTCGAGCAGCTTGGTGCCGTTGCGTGTGATCGTGACATCGGTGAGCTCGAGAACTGGGCTCATGGATGCACAACCTACGGCACCGCCGTCACCGGTCCGTGCGTTGGTCTGGCCTGGCTCGCGGGCTTACCGGCGGCGCCACCGGCCCCACCCTTTATAGGGTGAGACCCATGCTGACGTTGCCCCGTGCGGCGCGCCTCGCGTCATGGACCAACGCCTGGCTCACCGGCGCCACGAGCCTCGACGAGGCAGACGTGGGGATCAAGGGTGACGATGCGGCCCATCACGTGATCGGTCTACCCGGCCAGGACGAACCGGTCCCGGTGCTGCTCTCACTCGGGACCCTGCGCAACCTGGGCGCACGGGCGATGGTCGTCGCCCTCCCCGCGCCCGGTGACCCCCTCGGCCTCGCCGGCCCGCGGGACTTCACCGAGGCGGCGCTCGAGGCCGGCGAGGCCGTGGTCTGCGAGGGCGCGGAGCTCGGCCTGGTCCCCCACGTGGTCGGTGCGGGTGTCCAGTGGAAGGTCTGGCCGGCTCATCCACCGGCGCCCCTCGACCTGGGCGACGTGACGATGGAGCTCGCCCAGACCCTGCAGGACGTCATCGAGTCGCTGGCCGGCCTCGACGTCGCGCGCTGGCGACCGGGTGTCGCCGAGGCTCTCATCGACCTCCGTTCGGTGGGCCGCAGGCAACACGACGGCCTACCTGCGGGATACCCGGCCCGCGCCGACGAGTTGGCAGCCCGCGCCCGAAGATGCCTGCTCGTCTGCGACCTCGCCCTCGTCGACGACGGCGGCGCGATGACAGCGTTCGAGGCGGACTCGCGCCGCCAGGCGCTCCGCCGCCTCGACCGAGCCGCCCGCCGGGCCCTGGTCGCCGCCTGCGGTCCGCCGCGGTGAACCTTCGCCGCTGCTCTGTTCCTGGGTCAGCGCGTGGGTCAGCGGCTGAGGAGATAAACCGTGTCGCTGAGGTACGCCGGCTGACGAAGAACGGTCCCGCTGGCCCCTGTCCCCAGGGCGGGGCTGACCCTTCGCCGGTTGCCGAGGTCCCAGGCGGTCACGTCGTACCCTCCGAGGTCGACACCCAACTCGACGTCGAACGGATGCGGAACGTAGACCGCGACGGTCCCCAGGTCCGGCGTGGCCGCGACCCGCACTCCCGGCGGCGCGGTCGCGATCAGGTCCTGCCGCGGCGTGCTGCGGTACAGGCCGTGGTCCTCCACGAGTGACCGGGCGAAGCCGACGTCCCACGCACCGTCAAGCTGGAGAGCGACGTCCCAGGTGAACGGCTCCCCCGACCAGGCGCCGCTGGTGAACCGGCTGCCCGGCCGGTGCCATCCCCACAGGCCGTGGGCGCCGTAGCCGATGCCGGCCGACGCGCCGCCGAGCAGGCTCCACCACGTCGCCTTGCGTACGTCGGAACGGGTGAAACGCCCAAGCCCCTGCCCGTAGCCGTGCCCTTCGTAGCAGGGCTCCAGGTTCACGATGGGCCGGCGGACGGGCTTGCCCAGGTAGAGCTCGGCCAGGTCGTACGCCTTCGTCTGGTGCCCGTGACCATGCCCCGACTGGTAGCTGTAGAAGCCAAGGTCGGGCGAGTCGGCGAGCACCGCCGGCGGGTCCGTGTCGGGTGTCGAGTGCAGGGTCGTGAGGCAGTCCGGTGCGAGCTCCGCGAGGCGCCCCAGGGCCCAGGCGTAGCGCTCCACGGCTTCCGGCGTCGCGAACTTGTCGTCCCCGCTCACGACATAGATCGGGTCGTACGCATGGAACGTCCGCGTGAGCAGCTCCAGGTAGTCCGCCGTCTCCTGCTGGGACATGACCGCGTGCGGGTTACGGTCCGAGCCCCAGCTCCCCGGCACGTACGTACACCACAACGCGACCAGCGCGGCCCGGATGCCCTGCTCCGCGGCTCGCTCGACCATCCGCTGCGCGTTCGCGAAGTACGCCGGGTCCGGCGCGCCGAAGTCGTACGTTCCCTCGCTGCGCCGCCGGTAGGGTTCGCGGGTCGTCTCGTGGACACTCCGGTCGTGCAGGATCGGCAGCACGCTGATCAGCAACGTGTCGAATCCCTGACTGCGCCGGTGCGAGAGGTACGCCTCCCACTCGTCCGGGCGCGCGTCGGTGAACGCGGCCCAGACGGTGTCGGCACACGGAACCGACGGCGAGCCGGCGGAGACAAAGTGGTCACCGCTCGGCGACACCGCGAGGGGCGTCATCCCCGTCAGCCTGCCTTCGTCATGCCGGCCTTGTCGGCCGCGGCCGCGTTGGCGCGCGAACGCTCCTTGTCCGCGGCCATCTCCTCGACCGTCTTGGTGTGGAGCCGGGCGGCGCCCTCGGTGGTGATGGTCTTGACGCGGGTGCCGTCCCGGTCGGCGTCAAGGAGACGTTGACGGGCCGCGGGGATGTCGTCGGCGTACTGCGGCAGCCACTGCGCCTGCTCCACCAGCATCTCGTCGGTCATCTGCCAGACCTCTTCGGGGTTGCAGACCGCGCCCACCAGCGGGTCGTGCAGCATCGCCTGCTTGAGCAGGGTGACGTCGGCGTGGACCGCCGCCTCCTTACCCATCTCCTGCACCCGGATGCTCGCGTCGCAGGTGGCGGCGCACGCGAGCGGAAGGTCGCCGACGACGGGAACGTTGATGCCGTTCTTGTCGACGTACCCCGGCACCTCGATCACGCTGCCCTGCGGCAGGTTGGTGATGATCCCGTCGTTCACGACGTTGAAGTGGCCGCGGTAGACGCGTCCGGTCTCGAGGCCCTCGATGATGTACGACCCGTGCTCCTCGCTGCG
>JBOHED010000622.1:0-6473 GCA_050700915.1 Actinopolymorphaceae bacterium
TCCGGCCATAAAATCGCTCGGCGGTCAGGGCGGTCCCGGCTACCGTCGGGCCGATGGGACCCCACTCCGAAGAAGGCGTCGAAGCCGGCTATGACGAGATCGCCGCGCGGTATCTGGACTGGATCAACCAGGTCGAAGACGACCCGCGCCTGCGCTACCTCAACGAGGTTTTGAAGCGAGTTCCGACTCGACCTGCCGCTCTCGATCTCGGCTGCGGAGCGGGCGTCCCCTGCACCGCCTTGCTCGCCGAACGCGGTGAAGCGACAGGAGTCGACGTCTCCGCCGCTCAAATCGAACTGGCCCACCGCAACGTTCCCAAGGCCCGCTTCATCAAGTCCAGCATGACCACGGTCGCGTTTCCGCCGGCCAGCTTCGACCTGGTGACGGCCTTCTACTCGATTCCCCACCTTCCGCGCAGCAGGCACGCAGAGATGTTCCAGCGCATCGTGGAATGGCTGCGACCCGGCGGTCACCTTCTCGCCAGCCTCGGTCACCGGGACCACGACGTCATCCACGACATGCTTGGCGCACCGATGCTCAGCAGCAGCTACGGGGCCGCGACCAACAGTCGGCTGCTCGTCGACGCCGGACTCACCATCCTGACCGACGAGATCGTCACCTGGCATCAGGGCCACGTGACATACCAGTGGGTGATCGCCAGGAAGCCCGACCACTGAACCGCCAGGGCATGGGCCGCGCCGCTCGGGACGCACTCGGGCACTAGCAGCAGGTCGCTGCCGCTGCGGCGGCCGGCTGCTGCTGGGGTGGTTCTTCGTTCTCGCCACAACGGCAGTCGCGGCCGTCGGGGTTCTTGTCGAGTTGGTCGGCGTCGCCCTTGACGACGTAGACCTCCCATGGCTCGTTGCCCGGCCCGCGTACCCACACCTTGTCCTGGAGGGCGTAGCAGCACTCGGTGTCGTTCTCGGACAGGGTGACCAGCCCGGACTCCCGCAACCGGGTAGCGGCGGCGGTCACCTCGTCGGTGTCGAAGACCTCGACGCCGAGGTGATCCATCGCGGTGGCTTGGTCGGGCTCCCCCTCGATGAGGACGAGTTTGAGCGGTGGCTGCTCGATGGCGAAGTTGGCGTACCCGGGTCGGCGCTTGGCCGCCTCGACGCCGAACAACTTGGAGTAGAACGCCACCGACCCTTCCAGGTCGGACACACGCAGGGCGAGCTGGACGCGGGACATCCCGCACCTCCTTGATGAGACCCACCTTGATTAGACAGTTGCCTAATCAGAACGTTGCCACGCTGCCTAGACAGATGTCAAACTAGATGGATGTCTAGGCAAGAGCTACGGGTGATCTCCACGGCGGGCGCGTCGGGCAGCACGGTGTGCTGCACCCCGATCGTGGATGAGGCGTTGTCCGAGGAGGCCGCGGCCGAGCAGGCGCGCGGCTTCAAAGCACTGGGCGACCCGGTGCGGCTGCGGCTGTTGTCGCTGATCGCCGCGCGTTCCGGCGGCGAGGTCTGCGTGTGTGAGCTGACCGACGCGTTCACCCTCACCGGGCCGACGATCTCCCATCACCTGAAGGTCCTCCGGGAGGCCGGCATGGTGGACTGCCAGCGCCGCGGCACCTGGGTGTACTACTGGGTGGTGCCGGCGAAGCTTGCCGCGCTGTCCAGCCTGCTGGACATCTCCACCGTCACTGCGCCGGCCGGGGCAGGGGTGTGAGCCCGGCCCGGAGGGCATCGGCAGAGTTCGCCGGTACGGCACTGCTCGTCACCGCGGTCGTCGGGTCCGGGATCGCCGCGGCCCGCCTGTCCGGTGATGATGTCGGGCTGCAACTGCTGGAGAGTGCGATCGCGACGGCGCTGGCGCTCGGCGCGCTGATCCTGATCTTCGGGCCGGTGTCAGGCGCTCACCTCAACCCGATCGTGTCAGCGGTGGACTGGTGGCTGGGCCGCCGGATCGGCACGGGCCTCACCCTGGGACAACTCGGCGGGTACGTCGCCGCACAGGGTCTCGGCGCGATCGCCGGGGGGATCCTGGCCAACCTCATGTTCGGACTCCCCGCTGCCTCCTGGTCACAGACTCAGCGGACCGGCGGACACCTGTGGCTGGGCGAGGTCGTGGCCACCGCGGGACTCGTGCTGCTCATCGTCGCCCTGGCCCGCAGCGGCAGAACCCGGGCCGCCCCCGCTGCCGTCGGGGCGTACATCGGCGCGGCGTACTGGTTCACCAGCAGCACGTCCTTCGCGAACCCTGCCGTCACCGTCGGGCGCGCGTTCACCGATACATTCGCAGGGATCGCGCCGGCCTCGGTCCCGGGCTTCATCGCCGCGCAGCTGTTCGGCGGTCTGGTCGCGACCGCCGCCATCGCCTGGTGGTATCCCCATGCCGCCAGCACCGCCAGCGGGGTAGGCGTCGCGCACGTCGGCCACGAAGGAGGAACGAACCGATGACCGCAGCTTCCACCAGGCTCGCCGGCATGAGTCCGATGACACAGGAGTACGCCGAACAGGTCCTCGACATCTACCGGAGGGGTATCGCCAGCGGCCACGCCACGTTCGAGACCGAGCCCCCGACCTGGGACACGTTCACCGCCACCCGCCTGGCCGACCATAGCCTCGTCGCGACCGATCCCACCGGCAATGTCCTCGGGTGGGTGGCCTGCAGTCCGGAATCTGGCCGATGCGTCTACGCCGGCGTCGTCGAGCACTCGGTCTACGTCCACCCCGACGCCGGCGGCAAGGGCGTCGGCCGCCACCATGGCGTCTGGCGCGACGTCGTACTCATCGAACGCCCGAGCCCGACCGTCGGCTGAGGCCGATCTACACACCGGAGCAAGCAACCGTGAGTGTCAAGCCCAGCGTCCTGTTCGTCTGCGTCCACAATGCCGGCCGCTCTCAGATGGCCGCCGGCTGGCTCCGCCACCTTGCCACCGACCAGATAGAGGTCCGCGCCGCCGGTTCCGAGCCCGCCGACCAGGTCAACCCCATCGCCGTTCAGGTCATGCGCGAGGTCGGCATCGACATCACCGGTCACCCGCCCAGAATTCTCGAGTACGAAGACGTACGAGACTCCGATGTCGTCATCACCATGGGCTGCGGCGACGCATGCCCCATCTTCCCCGGCAGACAGTACGAAGACTGGGACCTCACCGACCCGGCCGGTCAACCCATCCAGACCGTTCGTACCATCCGCGACGACATCCGCGGCAGAGTGGAGAAACTGCTCAGCGACCTCAGAGGGAGACGAGCGCAATGACGGAACGACTGAAGGTGGGCGTGGTCGGGCTCGGAATGTGGGGACAGAACCACCCGCTCGTCTACGACGCCTACGACCGCGCCGAACTTGCTGTCGTGTGCGACCTGAACGAGGAACGCGCCCGTACGGTGGCCGAGAAGTACGGCTGCGACTGGACCACCAGGGTGAGCGAGCTCGTCAGGAGTGACGTGACCACGTTCAGCGTCGCGACGCCCGACCACGCGCACTTCGAGCCGGCCCGGACCCTGCTGGAGGCGGGAAAGAACGTCCTCGTGGAGAAGCCGCTGGCGACCGACCTGGCCGAGGCCAAGGCGCTGACGCAGCTCGCCGAGCGCAGCACGGGAAAGTCGATGGTCGACTACCACCTGCGCTGGGCACCGAACTGGGGTCTGGTCAAGGAGGCCGTCGAGCGGGGAGAGCTCGGCAATCCGGTGATGGGCTATGTCCGGCTGAGCGACACCATCGAGGTCGCCGAGAACTGGCTGTCGTGGGCGGGACGCTCCGGCCCGCACTGGTTCCTGTTCCCGCACACGATGGACATCATCCGGTGGATCATCGGCCAGGAACCCCAACGGGTATTCGCCTCCGGGCACCGCGGGGTGCTCACCGCGAAGGGTGTCGACACCTGGGACTGTATCCAGGCCGTGGTGGAGTTCGAGTCCTGCCACGTGACGTTCGAGACCTCCTGGATCATCCCCAACGGCAACCCGAGTGTGCTGGACTGTCACGCCTCCCTGTACGGCGACAAGGGCAAGGTCGACCTCGACCACGACTACTCCGGCCTCTCGTTCGTCACGTCGGAGAAGACGTCGTACCCCTGGGTGCCGTTGGGTAAGAAGGATCGCTGGGGCCGACTCGACCACTTCATGTACGCACCGATGCGCTACTTCGTCGACTGCGTACTCGACGACGTGACCCCCGAGTGCCCGGTCAGCGACGGCCTGGTCGGCGTGGCGATGATCCACGCGGCCCTGCAGTCACTCGAGACCGGACAACCGGTCGACGTCCAGGCCCTGCTCAGCTGACCTGGCCGCGTGCGAAGAGGATCGCGCCCGGAAGGCTCTCGTCGAGGTCGAGCAGCAGTTGAGCCGTTACCGTGAATCCGGCATCGTGCAGCCAGGCTGTCACCTGGTCCGGCTGGCGCCGGTGGACGTGGACGTTCATCGGGTGGCCGCCGTAGCCCTGCGTCTTCAGCCGCGCTCCGTCACCGACGTGAAAGCCGAGCAGCAGTGGTCCGCCGGGCCGCAACACCCGCCGGAACTGCCCGAAGACCGTGGGAAACGCATCGTCGGGGACGTGAACCAACGACCAGAAGGCGAGCAGGCCCGCGACCGAGGCGTCGGCGAGGTCGAGGTCGGTCATCGAACCCACCTCGAACCGCAGGTCGGGATGGTCACGCCGAGCCACGTCGATCATCCCGGGTGACAGATCGACACCGAACGCGTCGACTCCCAGTTCGTGCAGGTGGGCGGTCACATGTCCTGGTCCGCAACCCACGTCTGCGACCGGACCGCCGCCGGCGGCTCGAACCTGGTCGGCGAACACGGCGAGACCTGCTCGGAGGTACGGTTCACCGGCGAGAACGTCACGTACCTGGTCGGCATAACTGAATGCCACGGTGTCGTAGGAGGTCCGGGCGTTCGACAGCCAGCCGTCTACGTTCATGCTCCGATACGGTAGCCGGGTGCTGTTGAGTGAGTTGCTCGCCGATGTGGATTGCTCTCTCGTCACCGGGGATGTCCAGCAACCGATCACCGACATCACCACTGATTCGGCCGAGGCGAGTAGCGGAAGCCTCTTCATCTGCATCAGAGGCGGGCGGGTGGACGGGCACTCCTACATCCGGGAGGCCGGCCGCGGTGGAGCCAGAGCGTTCCTCGTCGAGGACGCCCAGGCTGCCGCGTTGGCCGAGCCCGGCTCCACGGTTGTGCTGGTGTCAAACACCCGGGCTGCCGCCGGGCAAGTGGCGAGTCGCTTCTTCGCCCACCCCACCAGGGACATGAAGGTCATTTCCGTTACCGGAACGGATGGAAAGTCCTCGGTATCGAACATCGTCGGTGGAGCCCTCACGAGGCTCGGCCGATCCACGGGAATCGTCGGTACCACCGGGGTGTCTCTCGATGGCCGAGCGATCTCCTATCCAAGGACCACCCCCACGACGCCAGAGTCGGTCGACCTGCAGAGAATCCTTGCTGGGCTTCGAGAACGCGGTGCGACGAGCGTCGTCATAGAGGCGTCGTCGATCGCGCTGGCCACCGAAAGGCTCACAGGCTCGAGAGTAGACGTGGGAGTTCTCACCAATCTGACGAGTGATCACCTGGATGCCCACGGATCGGTGGATGCGTACCGTCGGGCGAAACTCAGGCTGTTCGAGCGGTGTTCCTGTGCCATCGTGAACGGCGATGACCCCTTCTCGGATGCGGCGAGCCGGGTGACCCGCGGCCCTGTCCTGACGTACGGAATCGAAGGGCGTAAGCACGCGTTCATGGCCAGCGACATTCACGTCGATGGTACGGGCGCGACATTCACGATCTCCCATGGTGGGCACACCGCGCGAGCGTCGTCTGAGACGCCGGGGATATTCGCGGTCTACAACTGTCTGGCGGCGACTGCGGTCTGCGTACACCTGGGTTACGGGTTGGCAGAGGCTGCGGAAGCCACGTCGCGCTCGAGTGCGGTGCCCGGGAGATTCCAGATCTTGCGCTCAACGGACGGGCTGCGAGTCATCGTCGATTATGCGCACACCGCAGTGGGTCTCCGAAGTCTCCTCGAGGCAGTACGGACATTTTCGACGGGGCGCATTTTCACCGTTTTCGGCTGTGGCGGCGACAGGGACAAGACCAAACGAGAGCCGATGGGGATAATCGCAGGTTCTGGTTCTGATGTGTGCGTGCTGACCAGCGACAATCCCAGACGCGAAGATCCTGAGACCATCATGCGGCAGGTGGAAAGTGGTCTGAGGCAAACGTCCTGTCGCTACGTGAAGGTGGTCAACCGTGAGGACGCCATTCAGTGGGCAGTCGACGAAGCAGGGCCACGCGACGTCGTGGTGGTTGCGGGCAAGGGAGACGAGAAGTACCAGATCGTGGGGGAGACGAGGGTGGAATTCAGCGACGCGGCGGCGGTTGACCGTTGCCTGGCCGGCCGAGGCCGAAGTGCCCCATAAAGGTTTGACCGTCGTCCTAATGTGCCGCAGTGATGGACCTCGTGCGGCGTGCCGGGGTGCCGACAGTCGAGGTACTCGGCGTTGGCGTCGACAG
>JBOHED010000623.1:0-3253 GCA_050700915.1 Actinopolymorphaceae bacterium
TGGCACCGTGAGGTCGCCGGCAAGATTCGACTCGATGTAGGCGATGGCGGTGCCCACCGCGGCGTGTGGACGGCCCGCCTCCGCCGGCGTCCCCAGCTGCGCCACCCGCCACAGGGCCGCCCACACCTCGGCCGCCGCGCGTGCGGGTGTACGAGGCCACGCGGCGAGGGCCTGTAGGAGCAGGGTGGACAACATCGGCATCTCCGCACCACTGTCCTGGACCACCGGCACCTCCTCTCCCCCGCCGACGTCGCCGGCGTCGCCGCGCGGCAGCCGGAGGTGGGCGTACAGGTGCTCGGACCGGCCGCGGTAGCGGTACTGCACGAGCGCTCCGGGCGGGACCAGGCTCACGTACCCGGGCCGGATGGTGTGCAGCACGCTGTCGACGGCGAGCTCCGCCGTGTAGCGGTAGACGTGCAGCTGCCACATGTCGGGAAGCCGGAACACGTCCCGTGGCCGGGCGGTTCCGTGGACGCCGACGCCGAGGCTGACCACGCGTGGCGGCCCGTCGAGGTCCACCCGCACCACCTGCCGCTGACCGGAGTCGGACGTCGTACGTACGCGCATGGTGAATATCTACCACTACTGGTGAACAGGACCAATGTCCTCGTTGCGGAGAACGACCTACCGTTGATGCGTGGCGACCAGCAACGCCTGCGTCAGCCACTCGCCCCGTCCACCGCACCCAGGAGAGACATGGCCATCCATCCCGCTCGCGAAGACCTCCTCACCTCCGTCCAGATGGCGCACTTCGTCTCCCACGGCTCGCTGGTCATGGAGGGAGTCGTCCCCGCGGAGATGAACGCCGAGGCGATCGACGTCTTCACCGCCGGTGTCCCGCACGCGCCCTACGGCACGCCGATTCCGGAGACCTACCCCGAGGGTTCGTTCGCCCGGCGGCTGGTCGAGCTACCGAAGGTCGCCGGCGCGATCCACAGCCTCGTCGGTCCGGACCCCACGATCGACCACCACGCTGTCCACGTGCGGTCGCCTCGCCAGGGACAGGCGCAGCACCTGCACGGCGACGCGATCATCGACGTACGCATGGATGCGTTCGACGTCCAGCTCATGTACTACCCACAGGACGTGACGCTCGACATGGGCGGCACGTTGAGCGTGCCCGGCAGCCACCTGCGCAAGATCAACGAAACCGACACCGGCCGCTACCAGAACCTCCGCGGCCAGGTGCGGCTGGTGTGCCCCGCCGGCACGGTGGTCCTCGTCCACCACGGCATCTGGCACGGCGGGCGGCGCAACGACAGTGACATCAAGCGCTACATGTTCAAGATCCGCTTCAACCCCACCGTGCGCCAGCATCGCCTCTGGAACACCGACGACCTGAACGACCCCGCGGTCGGCGAGAAGCTGCGGACCCGCTTCCCGTGGTACGAGAACGCCACCGGCCGGCTGGAGATCTACAACCGGGTGATGATGTGGCGGGCGCTCACCGGTGACGAGACCTTCGACCTCGACGACTGGGCGACCCGGGTCTCCAACTATCCGAAGCGCGTCGTGCCCGCCGGGGTGTGACCCGGCCGCTCACCCGCGTCGATCCGTGTCGTCCGTACGAACGAGCTGGGAGCCCCGCCTTGACCGCCATCGCACCATCCACCGTCGCGCACCAGACCCTGCGCCAGCAGGTGCTGGTCCTGTACCTCTCCACGTCCGCCCTCGACGGATCCGTCGTCGGTTGGTCGGTCTACGACGGGACCGGACGTACGACGCCGACCACCGGGGACGCGGACGAACCGCCCTATGACACCGGCGTCGCAGCGCTGCAGGACGGCTGGCGACTCATCCAGGCCGCCCAGCTGATCCCGCCGTACCCGGACCACGAGTACGACGTGTCCTTCCTCAAGCACGAGTTCTGGTTCGAGAAGCTCGTCGAGGTGGGCGGCAGCTGAGGTCCGGGGGCGAGAGCTGCCGAGAGTGGCCGAGCCGACACGGACGTGCGCGGGACCTCACAAAGGTCCCGCGCCGTGCGTTGACAGGTGAGAACCGCCTACCGGAGGGGACCACCTCATGATCACCGCCGCGCCCGACCCCCACGCCGGCCACTCCGGCCACGACCCACACGCCCGCCACGACGCTGACGTGCGCACCGCCCTCTCGAGGGCCGCCGACGCCGCCGACGCCTCCGGGCACCCCGAGGCGTACGACCGGCTCCGCAGCCGCCTTGCCGACCGGGCTGAGCGCGCGGGGATCCTCGATGTCGCGTACCGCACGGTCGACACCCCGGTCGGCACGCTGCTCGTCGCGGCGACGGAACAGGGGCTCGTCCGGGTGGCGTACCCGATCGAGGGCCACGAGAAGGTCCTCGACGTCCTCGCCGGCCAGGTCAGCCCGCGCGTCCTCCGGGCGCCCGGCCGACTCGATCCGGTGGCCCGGCAGCTCGACGAGTACTTCGCCGGCCGCCGCCGGGTGTTCGACGTACCGCTGGACATGCGGCTCGCCCGCGGCTTCCGGCGACTCGTCCTCGACCACCTGCGCGAGATCGACTACGGCACGACCGCGAGCTACGGCACGGTCGCGGCGGCCGCGGGGAGCCCCGCCGCCGTACGCGCGGTCGGCACCGCGTGCGCCCGGAACCCGTTGCCGGTGGTCGTGCCCTGCCACCGGGTGGTCCTCGCCGACGGTTCGATCGGGAGATACGTGGGCGGCGTCACCGCGAAGAAAGCCCTGCTGGACCTGGAGGCTGCCGCATGACTGACGGCCGCACGACCGTCGGGACTGACGTCCGCGCCGATGTCCGCGCCGACGTCGCACCGGCCGCGCGGATCGACGCGCTCGACTGGGACCGGATGACGCACGACCTGCACGGCCTCGGCTGCGCGCTGAGCGAGCCGATCCTGGCGGCGGACGGGTGCGCCGGGATCGTGGCGATGTTCGACCGGACGGAGTTGTTCCGTACGACGGTCGACATGAGCAGGCACCGCTTCGGGCGTGGGGCGTACCGCTATTTCGACAACCCGATCCCCGCGCTTGTGGCGGACCTGCGGGCGGCGTTCTGGCCCCACCTCCTCCCCATCGCGCGGGACTGGGCCGACAAGCTCGGCCGTCCCGCGCCATGGCCCGACGACTTCGACGACTGGCTCGCGATGTGCCACGCCGCCGGGCAGGAGCGCCCCACGCCGATCCTGTTCACCTACCGTGAAGGCGACTGGAACGCCCTGCCCCGTGACCTGTACGGCGAGCTGTACTTCCCGATGCAGGTCGTGGTCGGCCTCAACCGGCCGGGTGCCGACCATACGGG
>JBOHED010000624.1:0-3393 GCA_050700915.1 Actinopolymorphaceae bacterium
CGGCACGGTCGACTACGTGACGCGGTACTTCGCGGCGGTCGACGGGACGGCCCCGGCGGAGCTCGCGGCGGGGTGCACGGTCGCCGGGTTGCTGGACTACTACGACCGTCGTACGGCCCTCAACGTCGCCTATCTCGTACCACTCGGCACCGTCCGCCACGAGGTACTCGGCGCGGAGGACCGTCCGGCGGGGGACGAGCTCTCGGCGATGCTGCGCCTCGTGGAGCAGGGACTCGACGAGGGTGCCGTCGGCGTCTCGACCGGGCTGGAGTACGTGCCGGGCGTCTTCGCCGACCTCGACGAGCTGACCGCGCTGTGCCGGCCGGCGGCGAGCGTCGACGCTCCCTATGTCAGCCACCTCCGCAGCTATGACGGCGGGCGCGCACCGGGCATGGTGGAGGCGCGGGCGCTCGGCCAGGCGACCGGCGTACCGGTCCACGTGTCCCACTACCGCGGCCACGCCGAGCCGCTGCTCGACCACCTGGACGAGGCCGCGAGGGCCGGGGTCGACGTGACGTTCGACGCCTACCCGCACCTCTACGGCAACACGATCCTCGCCATGAAGGCGCTCCCGCCTCAGGTACAGGCCGGTGGGGTCGAGGAGACGCTACGCCGGCTCGCGGACCCCGCGGTACGTACGGAACTCGACGCCAGCTGGTTCCCCGCGGTCGAGGCGGCGCTGAGTCGGGCGACCTTCGGCTACATCGCGGGCCGCGACTACCAGTGGGCGGAGGGCCTCACCCTCGACGCCGCCGCCAGCCGCGCGGGGCTGTCGTTCGGCGCACTCGTCTGCGAGGTCCTGCTGGCCAGCGATCTCGCGGTCGGGGCGCTCGTCCCGAGCCCGGGTGGCGACGACGCCGACCTCCGGGCGATGATCCGGGACGACCGGCACATGGGCTGCTCCGATGCCATCTACCTGGGCGGGCACCCGCACCCCAGGGGCTGGGGGGCCTTCGCCCGGTTCCTCGGGCACCACACCCGCGAGCTCGGGGACTGGACGTGGGCGCAGGCGGCGTGGCACCTGGCCGGCCACCCGGCTCGACGGTTCCAGCTGTCCGGGCGCGGGACTCTCGCTGAGGGTGCGGTCGCCGACATCGTCGTCGTCGACCCCACCCTGGTGACCGACCTCGCCACTTACGACAACCCGCGCCAGCTGGCCGTCGGTATCCGTGACGTCCTGGTGGCGGGCGAACCGGTCCTCACCGACGGAAAGCTCACCGGAGCGACACCGGGCCGGGCGCTACGACGAGGAGAACCCACACCATGACCGAACGAAGTGAGGTCATTGATCAACACCGCATGAGCCAGGCGTACAACCCGGCGGCGCTGCGTGCGGCCCTGCAGGCGTGGCGAGAGCGTCCGATCGAACCGGCCGAGACCGGGTTCACCGGCATCGGCCCCACGACGGCCGCCGAGCTGATCGATGGCAAGGTGCGCCTGCGCGGCGGCGAGTTGACGTTCCCGCTGATGGTGATCCGGGAGAGCGCGCTCGCGTCCAACATCGCGACCATGGCCGCCTGGTGTGCCGAGCATGGCGTCGAACTCGCGCCGCACGGCAAGACCACGATGTCGCCCGAACTCATCGCCCGGCAGCTCGAAGCCGGTGCGTGGGGCGTGACCGCCGCGACGATCGGCCAGGTGCGGTCGTACGTCGACTTCGGCGTACGCAGGGTGCTGCTCGCCAATCAGCTCGTCGACCCCGCCGGTATCGGCTGGCTCGCCAGAGCGACGACGGCGGACCCGGATCTGACCGTGCTCGGATACGTCGACTCGGTGGAAGGCGTCGCCCTGCTCGACCGGGAGCTGAGGCGGCACGGCGCGAGCCGCCCCCTCGCCGTGCTGGTGGAGCTGGGTCTGTCCGGGCGACGGACCGGCGCCCGCGGCATGGAGGCTGCTATGGCCGTGGCCCGCGCGGCCGCGGACACCACCACGCTGACCGTGGCCGGCGCGACCGGCTACGAAGGAGTGCTCGGCCACGGGCGGGCGCCCGACCAGCTCGACGCGGTGGCGGCGTTCTGCCGGGACGTCCGGATGCTCGGGCTCCGGCTGCGGGACGAGGGCCTGATCGACCCTGCGGGGGAGCTGCTCCTGTCCGCGGGCGGGAGCACGTACTTCGACGTCGTGGCGTGCGAGCTGGTCGGCGATCCGGCGACGGTGGTCCTACGCAGTGGCGGCTATGTGACCCACGACGAGGGCCTCTACGGACCGTCGACGCCGCTGCCGACCGGAGGTTCGCCGTACCAGCTCCGCGCGGCTCTGGAAGTCTGGGCCTTCGTACTCTCACGACCGGAACCCGGTCGGGCGCTGGTGGGTGCCGGGCGGCGCGACCTTCCGTTCGACGTCGAGCTTCCGGTGGTCTACCGGATCGTCCGGCCCGACGGGTCGGAACGCCGCGGCGACGGGGTCACGGTGAGCGCACTCAACGACCAGCACGGGTTCCTCGACCTGCCGGCCGAGTCTGACGTCGCGGTCGGTGACCTGGTGGCGTTCGGGATCTCCCATCCGTGCACGGCGTTCGACAAGTGGCGCGTCATCCCGGTGGTCGACACCGACGACCGCGTCGTCGAGGTGGCGCACACGCTGTTCTGACGGCGCGTCGCCTGCGGAGCCCGTCAAGGAGGGTGTGGAGTTCCACCCCATCGAGCGGAAACCCGGCTCCTTCCAGCGGTCCGTGACCGCGGACGAGGTGCGGGCGATGTGCCGGCGGGCGTTCGGCGATGAGGTGCGTGTGTCGCATCGGTCGTGGAGCTCGGTTGGGGGACTCACAACAGCACCTACCGCGTCGAGATCGCCGCAGAGCGTCCGGTGATCCTGCGGGTCGCACCCGAGCCGGCGAAGCAGTTTCGCAGCGAGCGGGAGATCCTGCGCAACGAGTACGCCACGCTGCCGTACCTCGCCCCGCTCGGTCCGTTGGTGCCCCGCACCCTCGCCGTCGACTTCACCCACGAGATCGTCGGCCGGGACTACCTGTTCCAGACGATGCTCGCGGGCGTGCACACTCCGACCGGATTCGGCTCCTACCCGCGGGCCGAGTGGGCGTCGTTCTTCCGTGAGCTGGGAACGATCACGCGGCGGGTCCACGACGTCGACTGGACGATCCACCGGGCCGGGCGGCGCCCCGGCACCGAACGGGACGCGTTCTGGGAGACCTACGGATCCCCGAAGGCCGGACCTGCCGCGACGACGCGTTCGCTGCTCTACCGCGCCTGGCATGTCGGCAGCTCCCGGCTCGAATGCTTCCGACTGGGCAACCTCGACGACCTACCCGAGACCTACGACGACCTGCGCGCAGTCCTCGACCGTCTCCACTGAAAGACGCACGGTCAGGGTCTCAAGCGGCCAGGGTCTCAAGCGGTCAGGGTCTCGGCGGTCAGGAGTGCGGGTGTCGGCCGA
>JBOHED010000625.1:0-3787 GCA_050700915.1 Actinopolymorphaceae bacterium
CGTTGACGGCGACGTCGAGTCCGGCGATCTCGAAGTCGAGGATGCCAGCCGGCCGACCGTCGTCGTCGACCACCAGGTTGGACATCGCGAAGTCGCCGTGGACGATCCGGACGGGAAGCGTACGACACAACTCCGCGTACCTGCGGGCGGTCGGGCCCGCATGCCTGCGAAGCCACTCGACGCCGTCGGTCTCCGGCACCGCACGGGCGAGTTCGTCGGCCAGGTCGTCCAGGTCGGTGACCGCGGGATGCATCCGGTCGAGCGGATGCATCCGCCAGTCGATGGGCGCGAGCGCCGCCGGCAACTCGGCGAGGGCCAGGCTTAGGAGCGCGAGTGCTTCGCCGGCGTACTCGAGTTCGGCGAGACTGTCGCCGTCTGCAGTGCGTCCGGGGAGGTAGGGAAACAGGGCCGCGAAGCCCTCCGGCGTCTCGACGTAGGTCCGTCCCTCGGCAGTCGGGATCGGCTCCGGAACGGCGAACGGCAGTCCGGCGCCGGCGAGAGCGTCGAGCAGTCGGTGCTCGGCGGCGATCCGTTCCTGGGTGAGGTTCTGGTAGATCCGCAGGACGTACGACGAAGCTCCGGCATCGACGATCAGGACGACGTTGTTGGTGCCGCCCTGCGGTCGTCGTACGTCCGTCGGCTCCGGGAGGCGCCAGGCGGCAAGGAGGCGACCGATGGGCGGGTCGCGTCGTTCCATGATCATGAAGGATTCCGGGCGTACAGGACGACAAGACCGCCCGTCATCACGAACATGATCACGGGAGATCGGGGGTGAGGGTGGGCGGGAGGTCGGGGAGAGGCCAGTCCGGGTCGGGGCACCAGCGTTCCCAGCCGTCGCAGAAGGGCCGCTCCCATGCGGCGACAATGCGTTCGACATCGCCCGCTGCCTCCTCGATCTGAGCGGCGTGCCGAGCGTCGAACCTGCCGACTTCGAGCGCGACGACGAACTCGTCCTCGTCCTTGCGCGTCACCGTACGGTCCGGTCGGACGACGAGATCGAGCACGTGGTCACGGGTGTAGACGTTCTCCTTGTCGCGCACGTGCACCTGCTCGAGGTTGACGTACCACTGTCGGTGCCGGCCCTCGTCGTCCCAGAACACCCAGACGGACCACGGGACGCCCGTCGGGGCGATCTTGAGGACCCCAGGGCCGTGCCAGACGCCTCGCCGGCTCGCGCGGGCTGTCGTGAACCTGGCCGGTCCGAGCGGCACCGAACGGATGTCGTTGCCGTTGGCCAGCACCGACTTGAGCACGGGTGTCTCCGCCGCGAGCCAGGCCACGAGCCCGGCGGCGTCGTCGCGGACCACCCGAACTGGTGCGACTGCCCGCGGCCAGTAGCGCCAGGAGATGACCGTGCCTGGCTCCCAGTACGGCGGATCACCGGACGGCCGGACGTCCTCCGGCAGGACCGGTAGGTCCGACGGGTGCCTGTGCGCGCTCATCGCCCGCGACCTTACCCGCCGTACCGGCTGGGTCCACCAGGTTTCAGCGGCTCACAAGATCGTTGGGAGTCACCGTGACGTCGTACGGCCGGGATGTCGTGAACACCTCTGACCCGGTAACGATGGCGAGATCGTGGTAGCTGCTGTCGCGGAGTTCCATGGCGGTGAGGGAGGGCTTGTCGGGATCGATCACCCAGTACGCCGGGCATCCGGCTCGCTGCAGGCGTTCGCGTTTCAGCAGCAGGTCGATGCCGCGCGTGCTGTCCGAGAGGACCTCGACAGCGAGTGCGGGAGCGGCGGGCAGGTTCTTGTCCGTGAGATCGGTGGTACGGGCGACGAGGACGTCGGGCTGCAGCAGCGTGTCGTCGGAAAGGATGACGTCCAACGGGGCGACGAAAACCTCATAGGTGTCGTTCGGGCAGGCGTCATCGAGCAGGCGGGCGATCCGGAGCACCGCCCTCTGGTGGAGCGGTCGGGGCGCGGGGCTCACGATGAGCGTCCCGTCGATGAGCTCGTAGCGGTGGCCGTCATCGGGCACCGCCTCGAGATCGGCGCAGGTCAGTGGCCGGCCCCACGGCAGCGTGGTCATGGCCCCCATTGTGCCTTCAACAAGCGGGGCCGGTGCGTGGCGTCAGGGGTGGGTCATGGACAAGACGTCGAGCGCGGCGTCGAGCTGGTCCTCGGTGAGGTCGCCCCGCTCCACAAAACCCTGCTCCAGCACGACCTGCTTGATGGTCTTGCGTTCTGCCAAGGCGGTCTTGACGACCTTCGCGGCGTTCTCGTAGCCGACGTAGCGGTTGAGCGGAGTCACGATCGACGGCGAGGACTCGGCGTACTCCCGGCAGCGGTCGACGTTCGCCGTGATGCCCGCGACGAGGCGGTCGGCGAAGAGCACGCTGATGTTGGAGAGCAGCCGGATCGACTCCAGCAGGTTGCGGGCGATCACCGGCAGCATGACGTTGAGCTCGAAGTCACCCTGCGAACCACCGAACGCCACCGCCGCGTCGTTGCCGATCACCTGGGCGACGACCTGGCGCGCGGCCTCGCAGATCACCGGGTTGACCTTGCCCGGCATGATGCTCGACCCCGGCTGCAGGTCCGGCAATGCGATCTCGCCGAGGCCGGCGCGGGGACCGGACCCCATCCACCGGATGTCGTTGGCGGCCTTGTAGATGCCCATCGCGACCGTACGCAGCTGACCGGACAGCTCGACGAGTGCGTCCTGCGCGCCCTGCGCCTCGAAGTGGTTGCGGGCTTCGGTGAGCGGCAACCCGGTGGCGGCGACGAGTTCTTCGATCACCTTGCCGGCAAAGCCAGGCGGGGTGTTGATGCCGGTGCCGACCGCGGTGCCACCGAGCGCCAGCTCCGCCACCCGAGGCAGACAGGATTTCACGCGCTCACTGCCGTAGCGGATCTGCGCGGCGTACCCACCGAACTCCTGTCCGAGGGTGACCGGCGTCGCGTCCATCAGGTGCGTACGACCGGACTTCACCACGCCGGCGAACTCCGCCGCCTTCGCCTCGAACGCCTCCGCCAGGTGGGCGAGGGCGGGCAGGAGGTCCTCGACGACGGCGTACGTCGCGGCGATGTGGATGGACGACGGGAAGACGTCGTTGCTCGACTGCGACGCGTTGACATGGTCGTTGGGATGTACCGGTTGGCCGAGGGCATCGGTCGCCAGCGAGGCGAGAACCTCGTTGGTGTTCATGTTGCTCGACGTGCCCGAGCCGGTCTGGAACACGTCGATCGGGAAGTGGTCGTCGTGGACGCCGGAGGCCACCAACGTGGCGGCTTCCTGGATCGCCTTCGCGATGTCGGGGTCGAGCACGCCCAACTCGGCGTTGACCTTCGCCGCGGAGCCCTTGATGAGCGCCAGGGCACGGATGTGCTGGCTTTCCAGCGTGGCGCCGGAGATGGGGAAGTTCTCGACCGCACGTTGGGTCTGTGCGCGCCACTTGGCGTGGGCGGGCACCCGGACCTCGCCCATCGTGTCGTGCTCGATGCGGTAATCGTCCTGCTCGACCATGAACCCGACTCTATTCCGCCTGCCGTGGCCGGGATGTGGTGAGGTTGCCGATGTGACGAAAGCCTCGCGGTGGCTCACGACCCGGCAGGTGGCCGACCTGCTCGGCGTGAAGCTCGAGACGGTGTACGCCTACGTGAGTCGGGGCGTGCTGACCCGGCAACGCGGTTCTGGGATGTCGCACCGGCGAAGCCCGGACGCCGGCGGCGGCGACGCCGGGGCGACGGCGACTGGCAGGCGCGGCCGGCGGCGGTCCGGGTGGCCCGGCAGGCACAGAACGCCCTACCGGCGTCGGCCCGTCCGGTCGACCGGATGCGGGTGG
>JBOHED010000626.1:0-3458 GCA_050700915.1 Actinopolymorphaceae bacterium
TTCGTCGACGCGGTTGCTCCGATGAGCGCCAGCGCTGCTCCGGCGGTAACGCCCACGAGCCATCGATGCGATCTGCCGAACATGGATCTCTCCTTCTCGGGCGACCAAGCGCTGTGTTGATCCTTCCTCCGGCGGCACTGCTGTCGTGTGCGGCTCCGCCGCGCGGCGCCTGCCTACGGCCCACCCCACCGCGATTGGAACGTAGACTCGCGCGATCTGCCGGTCAAGAGGTTCATCCGATGAAGGACAGCATTTATCGGATGAACTGGATGCCGCCGTTCTCGTGGCTCGGGTACGCTGCGGCGGAACCCGGAGGCAGACGCCGGGCGGTACGGAGGAGGAACCCTTGGTCACGCGCGCATTCGCCGAGAGCGCTAGGCACAGCCAGGTCGTCCAGTCCCTTGGCGAACAGATCGTCCGCGGGAATCGCGAGCCCGGCAGTACGGTGCCGACCGAAGAACGGCTGGTCGCCGAGCTCGGGGTCGGCCGGTCGGCCGTCCGGGAAGGCGTCAAGGTCCTCGTCGGCAAAGGGCTCCTGGAGACCCGCACCAGTGCCGGCACGTTGGTCCGAGCCCGCGACTCGTGGAGTCTGCTCGACCCCGACGTACTCCGCTGGCGGTTCCTTCCAGATCCCGACCCCGCCGACATCCGGCTGCTTGCCGACCTGCGGGTCGCGCTCGAACCCGGCGCAGCCAGGGTGGCCGCGGAGCGCGCCGACGCGGCCGCCAACCAACGGATCGCCGAGGCGCTCGCGGCGCTCTACGCCACGGCCGACGACCTCCAGGCGTTCATCGAGGCCGACCTCGCATTCCACCGGGCGATCTTCGCGGCCAGCGGCAACGACCTGCTGCTCTACCTCCATGAGGTGATGAGCATCGCGCTGCGCTCCGTTCGGCAGGTCCACACCGGCTCGATCGCCCACAACAAGGAGACCCTGCCCAACCACGAGCGAGTGTCCGTCGCGATTCGCCGTGGTCATCACCGCAAGGCCGAGGACGCGATGCGCGAGGTCGTGGAGGTGGCCCGGGCCGACGCCGAGAGCCAGGTCTTCTGCTGTGGTGGCTCGGCCGCTCGCCCCACCGGCGGGCGAAAGGTACGCAGCAATCAGCGACGCAGGTGAGGCCCGTGTCGAGTGGGAGATCTGGCCGATCTCGGTTACTCCGCCGATGAGGTGGCGCGTCTCGCGCGAGTCTGGTGTTGTCGCGACCTACGACGGGCAGGGGGAGAGCCATGGCGACCGCTCTCGTCACCGGCGCTGCAGGTGCGCTCGGCCGGGCGACCGCACTTCGGTTGGCTGCGGACGGCCACGCGGTGGTCGCCGTCGACGTCGACAAGGCCAGGTTGACAGAGACCGTCGGCATCGTCGAGGCGGGCGGAGGGCGGTGCGCAGGAATTCCGTGCGACCTCCGCGACCCGGCTGCCATCACGGCCACCTTCGACCAGACCCGCGCCGAGCACGGGCCCGTCCGGGCACTCGTCAACAACGCCGCGATCTATCCGTGCCGGCCGTTCCTCGACGTTCCCGTGGCGGAGTACGACGACGTGGTGGCCGTGAACCAGCGGGCGTACTGGCTTGCTGCGCAGGCCGCTGCGCGGCAGATGGTGACCGCAGGTGGCGGAGCGATCGTCAACGTCGCCTCGATCACCATGCACGGCGGCTGGCCCGACCTCGCGGCGTACGTCTCCACGAAGGGCGCCGCGCTCGCCCTCACCCGGGCACTCGCCCGAGAGCTGGGCCCGTACGAGATCCGGGTCAACTGCGTGTCGCCTGGCGCGTTCCCGACCGCGGCGGAGGCGATCCACCCCGATCCTCCGGCGTACGACTCCTTCGTACGTGAGCGACAGGCGTTGAAGCGGCGCGGCACACCGGCCGAGCTCGCGGCAGTGGTGGCGTTTCTCGTCGGGGTCGACGCGTCCTTCGTCACCGGGCAGTGCATCGAGGTCAACGGCGGATGGGTGATGGCGTGAGCGCGAGGAGCCCACACGGAGGTACGCCGAGGTACGAGGTGTGCCGGAGTGAGGCACCGCAGTGGTCATGCGAAAGGGGAATGGCATGAAGGTGCACGGGCAGGAGATGTCGGCGCGAGGTCTGGCGCGGGTTGCCGGTGACCTCTCTGCCGCGGGTGGTGTGCGTGCAGTCGTCCTGGACGACGGTGCCGAGCGCGGTGTGCGGGTGCTCGAGTTCCGGACCGGCGGCGGTCTCGCCTTCGACGTGTTGGTGGACCGGGCGATGGACATCGGTCGGGCGGGGTATCGCGGGGCGGGCTTCGGGTGGCGCTCGGCCACCGGGTTTCGCCATCCGGGCCTGCATGAGTACGCCGACGAGGGCGGGCTGGCGTGGCTGCGTAGCTTCTCCGGGCTGCTGGTCACCGCCGGCCTCGACCACACGCTGTTCACCGCCGAGCAGGACGCGGGGCACTTTCATTACCCACACCGGCGTACGACATGGAACGGTCTGCACGGGCGGGTCGCCAACATCCCCGCGCGCCTGCTCGGCTACGGCGAACGCTTCGACGACTCGGGAGAGTCCTGTGTGCTCTGGGCGGAAGGGGAGGTGCGGCAGGCGGCGGTGTTCGGCGAGCACCTGCGCCTGCACCGTCGGATCGAGGCCGACCTCGGTGGCACGGAGATCCGGCTGACCGACACCGTGGTCAACGCCGGCTTCGACCGGACGCCGCACATGTACCTCTACCACATCAACATCGGCTGGCCGTTCCTTGACGAGGGCGTGCGGTTCGACGCGCCGGTCGTCCGGACGCTCTGGCAGTCCGACAGCGTGGCCGAGCAGGGCGTCTCGCACACCGTTCTCCCGGGGCCGCAGACTGCGTTCGTGGAGCAGGTATACGAGCACGAGCTCGCGCCAGCCTCCGACGGTGTTGTCAAGGCCCGCTTGACGAACGACAGGCTGGGCGTGTACTTCGAGCTGGCGTACCGCGCCCGTGAGTTTCCGGCCTTCTTCCAGTGGCTGCACCTGCGGGAGGGTGCGTACGCCGTCGGTCTCGAACCCTCGACGAACCACGTCGCCGGCGCACCGGCTGCGCGGGAGGACGGTTCGCTGATCTGGCTCGGTCCGGGGGAGTCGCGCAGCTACCACACGTCGTTCCGGGTGGGTCAGATCGACTGACATCCTGTGCGGAGTAGTGGTCGACCGCGCGGCGTGCCAGTCGACCACTATTCGGCACAGGATTGCCGAGGCAGGAACGTGATGCGGCCAGACTCGTGCGCGGCGCCCGGTATCCGGCGTACAGCGGGTGTGGTCAGGTCCTGACGGCATACTGTTCTGGGCTCGTCGGGCCGGGGAGTGGATAGACCCAGCCGTAGAGCAGGTGCGCGGGCACGTTGTGGAAGGTGTCCTTCACGATGCCGTACGCACCTGTGGGAAGCACGGTGCCGATGACGTAGAACTGTTCGGCGGAGATCGCGAGGAGCTGCGAGAACAGCTCATCCCGCTCGTCCGC
>JBOHED010000627.1:0-3240 GCA_050700915.1 Actinopolymorphaceae bacterium
GCCGGTGCGTCCTTCACCACCCGGGAGAAACCGTGTCAGACCCACGCGCACCGACCACGCGAGTCTGGGGTGCGCCCCTATCGAAAGGCCCAATGTCGCGGGGCGAGCGTTTCGCCCTCGGGTGCGGCCTGACCTTCAGCGCGGTCCTCGTGCTGATCATCGTCGTCGGCGTCGTCGGCGCCATCATCGGCGACCCCGACCCGGCAGCGGTGACGGCCGAGGAGACACCTACCCGGAGCGCGACACCCACACCCTCGACGACGCCGACACCGACCCCCACGCCGGCCGCCTCGGCCAGCCCGACGCCGCACAAGCAGGTGAGCACGCAGAAAGCCAAGCCCCGCAGGCAGAAACCGCCCGCCGTTGTGTGGCTGCCCATAACCCGCGTCGTCGACGGCGACACCGTTGAGGTCCAGCGGAACGGTGCGCCGGTGACGCTTCGCCTCATCGGGATCGACACCCCAGAAACCGTGCACCCGACCGAGCCGGTTGGCTGCTGGGGTCCCGAGGCTTCCGCCCAAGCGCACGAGCTGCTCGACGGGCAGTCGGTTCGGCTGGAATACGACGCCAGTCAAGGCCGCCTTGACAAGTACGACCGCACGCTTGCGTACGTGTGGCTGCGCGACGGGCGATTGTTCAACCAGGTCATGATCCAGGGCGGGTTCGCCAAGGAATACACCTACGACGGCGCGTACCGGTACCAGCAGCGTTTCCGGGCAGCCGAGCGTGCGGCCCAGCAGCGGGACGCGGGTGTCTGGTCGAGCGAGTGCGAGCGGCCCGCCCCGCCGCCGGAACCGGCCGGCGAAGACACCGACCCGCGATTCGACACGTGCGCCGAGGCGATCGACAACGGGTACGGCCCGTACGCCGCGACCGATCCCGAGTACGCCTGGTACCGCGACGCGGACAGCGACGGGGTGACCTGCGAGTCATAGGCTTCGGTGAATCGAATGTGGAGAAATGGCTCACCGCAGCGCCTTCCCGTCGACCATTTCTCCGCATTGAACGACGTTCAATGCGGAGAAGTCAGACCACCGCGGCGTGGCCGGTGGTCACCCGATGATGAGCGACGACACGCACCCGCTCGACGTGCAGGTCAAAGGGGTAAGGAGGACGAGCCGGCCTGTAAGCCGGATTCTGTGAGCGGCGGCCATCCCTCTAGGGCCACCGTTGCCGGTGACCTCGAGCGGCCTACCCGCAGGCTCGGGCGGGCAGCCCTCCAACGCCTGCGCGGGTGCGGACACCGAAGCGTCCGTACCCTTCTTGGCCTTGCTCCAGGTGGGGTTTACCGAGCCGTCCGGGTCACCCCGGACGCTGGTGGTCTCTTACACCACCGTTTCACCCTTACCCGCACCCCCGGTGCGAACATTGCCTGCCGGGGGCCGCTGGCGGTCTGTTCTCTGTGGCACTGTCCCGCGGGTCACCCCGGGTGGGTGTTACCCACCACCTTGCCCTGCGGAGTCCGGACTTTCCTCGGCGAGAGGTACCGGGCCGCGAGGCCCACCTCTCGACGCGGCCGCCCGGCCGGCTCGTCCCGCACCAAGCGTAGCGATCCGGCGATGCAGCTGTTCAGGCCAGCTCGAAGTGCACTTGTCGTCGCAGCACGTCGGCCTCGACCAACCGTAGGGCCACCCGGTTGCCGAGCGGGAGATCGGGCCCGGCGACGCGGGCCTCGATCGGCGGGTCCTGGAGCTGGACGGTGCCACGGGAGTTGCGTACGTCCACCTCGGTGATGACACCGGAGAAGTGGCCGCCGACATGACCCTGCAGCAGTGCCGCGCCCACCAGGTCGACGATCGCGCGTTCGTACTGATGGACGCGGCGTTCGGCCTCGGCCATCTCCTTGGGTACGACATCGAGCCCGGCGCGCACCCATGACGGCACGGAAGCGTCGGCACACAACGCCACACAGACCTCGGCCGCGTAGCGGTCGACCAGCCGGCGCAGCGGCGCGGTGACATGGGAGTACGCAGAGGCGAGCGCGGCATGGAACGGCTGGTCCGGCACTCCGCCCTCGAACGCCGTGTAGCCCACCCCCCGCAGCAGCACCGTCGACGATGCCAACAGGGCTGCGTGCGACGGCCGCCTCGGGTCGAGTGCCCGGATGAACGCGGCGTACGACGTCTCGGGCGGCCAGTCGACGCCAAGGGCCGCGGCCGACCGGCGGACCCGGGCGAGGTCGCGCGGATCGGCCGGCGGGAGCGTGCGCAGGATGCCGATCCCGCCGTCGAGCATCAGGTGCGCCGCCGCCATCCCGCACATGAGCGAGATCTGTGCGTTCCAGCCCTCAACCGCGAGTGGGGCGCGATAGTCGAGCGTCCAGCCGGTGCCCTCCTGGACGACCTCCTGCTCCGGTGTCGGCAGGCTGACGCCGTCCCGGTCGCGTTCGCGTTCCTCCCGGAGCAGGCCGACCTCCCGCAGGAGCACCAGCACGTCGTCGGCGGTTCCGTCGTCGATTGCCCCCTGGACCGTCGTGAAGTCGAGCTTCGCCCGGCTCCGGACGATCGCGCGGCTCACCTCGACCCCGATCCCCTCTCCGGCGGAGTCGAGGTCCATCGACCACAGCAGCGCCGGCCGGTCCGCACCAGGCAGCAGACTGGCCGACCATTCGCACAGGACCTCCGGGTGCAGGGGAGTCCGCCGATCCGGACCGTAGAAGGTGAGGCCGCGCCGATGGGTCTCCTGGTCGAGCAACCCGAGCGGCTCGACGAACGCCGCGACATCGGCGATCGCGTAGTGGACCCGGTAACCCGCTCCCCTGCGTTCGATGTGGACCGCCTGGTCGAGATCGCGCGACTCCGTCGGATCGATCGTCACCAGCGGCAGGTCGGTCCGGTCGACGTCGGGCACCCGGGGGTCGGCGGCACTCTCGCGGGCACCCGCCTCCACCCGGTCGGGAAAGCCGTCCGGGACATCGAGCTCAGCCCGGATCCGGGCGAAACCGGCACGAACGTCCTCCCCGTCGGCGGCGGCGAGGCGGATCGGACGTCGATGCATGGTCGCTAGCCTTGAGGATCACCCAGGGAACCCGCAACCGGTGTCTCGCCCTGGCGCCAGTTGACGGTGTACCGACCGTGACGAGGCAGGACGATCAGGTGAGTTCGGATTCCATACCGAACGAACGAAGGGACGCCAGGCCGTCGGCGTACCACCGCACCTCGCTCCGCGACCCCGGGGACAGCTCCATCCGGAACACCGCCCGGAGTGGGACGTCCAGGGCGAGACAGACGAGCAGCTTGA
>JBOHED010000628.1:0-3706 GCA_050700915.1 Actinopolymorphaceae bacterium
AGGGTGACGGCGGAGTCGTCCGCCGGACTGTCGCACCCGGAGGCCTGCGCATCGTGACCGAGGCGATGCCGCAGGTGCGTTCGGTGAGTTTCGGCGTGTGGGTCGGTGTCGGGTCGAGGGACGAGTCGACGTCCCTCGCCGGCGCCAGCCACTACCTCGAACACCTGCTCTTCAAGGGTACGAAGCGCAGGGATGCGCTGGAGATCTCCTCCGCACTCGACGGCGTTGGTGGTGAGATGAATGCGTTCACCACCAAGGAGTACACGTGTTACTACGCGCGGGTGCTCGACATCGACCTGGCGCTTGCCGTCGACGTGGTGTGCGACATGGTGGCGTCGTCACTCATCTCCTCCGCTGATGTGGAGAGTGAACGCGGCGTCATCTGTGAAGAGATCGCCATGCACGACGACGATCCGACCGACTCCGTCCACGACGGGTTCGCTCAGGAGCTGTGGGGCGACTCGCCGCTGGGGCGGCCCGTCCTCGGCACGCTCGAGTCGATCCAGGCGTTGACCCGACGCCAGGTCGCCGGCTACTACCGCCGCCGCTACCGGGCGAACGACATGGTCGTTGCGGTCGCGGGCAACGTGGAGCACCGCACGGTCGTACGCCTCGTGACGAAGGCACTGCGCCAGGCGGGGTTTCTCGACGGGGAAGCCGTCCCCACGCCGCCCCGGATCGGTGGGGTGGCACCGGAGGCGGCCAAGGGTGCGGTCCGGCTCGTCGAACGCACGACCGAGCAGGCCAACCTCGTGCTGGGCGTTCCGGGGCTGACGCGTACCGACGACCGACGGTTCGTTCTCGGGGTCCTCAACGCCGCCCTGGGCGGTGGCATGTCGAGCCGGCTGTTCCAGGAGGTCCGGGAGAAGCGGGGCCTGGCGTACGCCGTCTATTCGTTCGCGTCCAACTACGCCGACGCCGGCATGGTCGGCGTCTACGCGGGGTGCCTGCCGACCAAGATCGACGACGTGCTCGACATCTGCCGGACGGAGCTGGCGAAGGTCGCCACTCACGGCATCACCGAGGAGGAACTCCAGCGTGGCAAGGGTCAGCTGCGCGGATCACTGGTGCTCGGCCTCGAGGACACCGGGTCCCGGATGGGTCGGCTGGCCAAGGCGGAGCTCGTCTACGGTGAGCTGTTGAGCATGGACGAGATCCTCCGCCGGATCGACGCGGTGACCCTCGACGAGGTCCGCGCGGTGGCGGTGGAGCTGCTCGAAGCGGCCCCGACGCTGGCGGTAGTCGGACCTTTCGACGACGCCGACCGGTTCGCGTCAGCTGTCCGGTAGCTCACCGGCCGGCAGGGCCTGGGTAGAGACGCTGTCGGATGCGGCGGACCACTCGACTCGGCAGGAAATGAGGGATGACCGATGACGATCAGGGTCGGTGTGCTGGGTGCCAGGGGGCGCATGGGCGCCGAGGTCTGCCGCGCGGTCGCCGCGGCTGACGACCTCGATCTGGTAGCCGAGGTCGACCTCGGCGACTCCCTCGATCTCCTGGTGGACAAGGGCGCGGAGGCGGTTGTCGACTTCACCCATCCGGACGCGGTGATGGACAACCTCCGGTTCTGTGTCGGTCAGGGCATCCACTCCGTCGTGGGGACGACCGGCTTCACCGACGAACGCCTGGAATCGCTGCGCGAGTGGATCGCCGGCGCGCCCACCAGCGTGGGTGTCCTGGTCGCGCCGAACTTCTCGATCGGCGCCGTTCTCATGATGCGGTTCGCGCAGGAGGCGGCGGCGCACTACGACTCGGTGGAGATCATCGAGCTGCACCATCCCGGCAAGGCCGACGCGCCGTCTGGCACGGCCGGGCGTACCGCCGAGTTGGTCGGCGCCGCCCGGCAGGCGGCCGGGCTCGGCGAGATCCCCGACGCGACATCGCAGGAGGTCGAAGGGGCGCGCGGTGCGCAGGTGGGTGGCGTCCGGGTGCACAGCGTCCGGCTTGCCGGTCTGGTCGCGCACCAGGAGGTCCTCTTCGGCGGCCACGACGAGACGCTCACCATCCGGCACGACTCGATGGCACGGACGTCGTTCATGCCGGGTGTGCTGCTCGGGGTGCGCGAGGTGGTCGGCCACCCCGGCCTGACGGTCGGCCTCGAACACTTCCTGCGTACGACCTGACCGGCCTGCCTGCTAGCCGCTGAGGGCGGCCTGGACGTCGGCCATCCGGACGAGGACGTAACGTCCTTCGCGAGCCACCGCATGGTCGCCGACGGAGGCGGGAAGCCAGTCGGGGATCCGGTCGAGGTGCATGAGCGCGAGATCGTCGGGTCGGGCCATGGACGCGTTCTCCGGCAGCACCTTGGCCGGTGCGAGATCCCAGTAGTAGGAGAGCCAGCGGACGGCGCCGAACGAGATGTGCCAGGCGCGTACCTGTCCTGGCGCGGGACCGTGATCGGCGACGAGAGTGCCGCCATCGAGCGGCCGAATGATGTAGTCACGGGCCATCGGCCCCCGGGCCATCACGGCGAGCGCCACGACCAGGCCGAGCGCGACGAGCCCGGCGGCCCAGCAGCGCGGCGTGCCGAGCTTCGCCGGGACCCGCGCCCACACGGCATCGAGGAGCGCCGCCATTCCTACGACGCCAGGGAGGAGTACGGCGTAGGGCCAGTAGTCGTGGATGAACGAACCGTTGGGCAACAGCACCACCCAGCCGATCGCGAGCGCCGTCACCAGTGCGGTGAAGGTTCGGGTCCTCCGGCGTAGCAGGCCCACGACGACACCCACCGGGAGCAGGGCGAGGTACCACACAGGCAGGAGTTGCCGGAACCACAGCCACTGCTGCGCGACGAACTCGCGCACCGTGAAGTCGCCGCCTTCGGTGCGGAACTGCGTCTGCGCGGACAGGTTGCTCACCCCCGCGACGCCCACCATGAACGCCAGGCTGCCGAGCAGGCCGGCGACCATGCTCGCCGCGACCGCCACCGTCATCCGGTCGATCCGCCGCCGCCCGGCCAGCAGCCAGAGCCCGAGCAGTGCCGCGAGGGCGATGCCCAGCCATGAGCCGAGAGTGGCGAGGAAGCTCGTGCCACAGGCGACCACCAGCAGCCGGCGCGAGGGCTGAGCCTGCCGGCGGACGTGGGCGATCGCCGCCGCCGTCGCGAAGAGCAGGCCGAGGTCGAAGACGATCCTGGCGTACACCCAGAAGTAGCCGGTCACGACCATCAGTCCGAGCGCCAGCAGCACTGGAGGCCACCGCAGGTCGAACGCACGAAGCAGGGCCGCAGCCGCCGGGATGGCCAGCAGACCGAGCAGGTAGGGCGCCATCCGAAGCTGGTACTCACCCTCGCCTGGCAACCCTGAGAAGAGCGCGTCGAGGATGGTGGCCAGCGGGGGGTGGTGGGCGTACGACCGACCGTAGGGTGCCATGTCCGTGGCGAGCTGCGAGCCGACCAGGCCGTGTTCGGAGAGGTTGCGCACCTGGAGGGCGAAGCGGGAGAAGACCCTGCCCTCATGATTGTCGCCGTACGCGGCCGCGAGGGTCGTCGCCCACGTCGCCGCGACGACCGCGGTGATCGCTGCGACGCCGAGCCAACCGAGGGTATTCGCCTGATTTCCCCGGGCGCGACGTGCCACTGACCGCCGCTCCGGCTGGGTCTCGGGACGCTTGGTGGTCGCACTCGGCGATTCGACGGACACAGCCGGAGACGCTAACAAGTCCGCCGCCGGACCGCTCCTGACACCGCCGAACCGCCGGTGAACTT
>JBOHED010000629.1:0-4504 GCA_050700915.1 Actinopolymorphaceae bacterium
GGGTACGCAGACGCGGGACTTGTCGTTGCGGTCGACGTCGGTGCACATGGTGAGCTCGGACTCGTCCTTGGTGGAGTTGAGCAGGGTACGAATCTGCTCGGCGTCCTCCAGCGGATCGGTCCCACGCCGGATGGTCCCCGCGATCGGGCAGGTCTCCACCCGGTCGCCGGTGACGCGTACGTACATCTCCGGCGACGCGCCGACGAGGTACTCACCCTCGCCCAGGTTGAAGAAGAACTCGTACGGCGCCGGATTGCGTTCCCGTAGCCGCGAGTAGAACGCCGCCGGCGACGCGCACGACCCGTGGACGAGGTGGCTCGGCGTCACCTCGAACAGGTCGCCCCGGAAGAACCGCTCCTTCGCATCGCGGACGATCTGTGCGTACCGCCCAGGGACGGGCGCGGGCGGCACCACGCGGTCCGGCGTCCACCGGGTGGGTGCGGTCTCCCGCGGCAGTCCCGCCGTGGTCACGCCGTCGACGGTGAAGTCGTACGCATACCGCACGCTGGTTTCCCGCTTCCGGTCGACGACGAGGATCTCGTCCGGCAGGTGGAGGACGAGGTCCCGGTGCGGATCGGCCGCGCGGTCGTGTACCAGTCTCAGCGGCTCGAACTGGTGGGCGAGGTCGTAGCCGTACGCACCGAAGAGCCCGAGCTGATGGTCGCCGTCGTGGGCGAAGAGCGCCACGATCGCGCGCAAGGTCGTGAACACGGTCGGTTGCCGGCTGCGCTCCTCCTCGGCGAAGTCGCCTGCCGTTGCGGGGATCTCGACCTCGATCCGGTCGCCGGTCTGCGCGGCGACCAGACCGGTTTCGCTCATCGCCGCCGCGACGGCCGGCATCAGGACAACGCCGCGCGGGTTGAGCGCCTCCGCCACGACCCGGCGCCCCCGTGCCACGATCTCCAGCGGGGGATCCACGTAGCCGAGGTGCCAGCGGCTGTAGCGCCCCGGATAGTCGATGCCTGAACTGAGGATCCCACCCCGCCGCGTCTCCACGCCGGACGCGAACTCCTCGAGCTGGGCGCGGATGCCGGCCTCGTCATAGGCGGCGGGGTCGGCGCTGCGGGCGGTCCGCGTCACGGCGATCCCGCCGGCGGTCCGGTAACTGGTCGTGTCGTCCACGGTGGTCGGCCTTTCAGGTGGGCCCGCACCGGTGGGGTTGTTCCTGCGTACGACACAAGAAAGCGACCGCCGGTGAGGGCGGTCGCGTCGTTCGATCGTCGGGAGTACGGAACGAGGGCTGCCGCCTAGAGGCGGCGCCACCACTGGAGCTGGAGTACGTTCCGTCTGCGCATGAGCCGCACCCTAGCACGGGGCGGGGGCGCGGCTCGTCTGGATGAGGGTGCCCCTGCGCCCGTCCTCGCTTGTCCTTGTTGGGATGAGGGGCGCCTTCACGCGAACCTATTGGTGGAGGGCGCCCCTCACGTAACGGCGATCTGGTGGAGGGCGCCCCTCACGCAACGGCGATCTGGTGGAAGGCGCCCCTCATCCAGGCGGGTCCTCACCCGAGCGAGAGCCTCGTCCGCCGACAGGGCCGAGGGCCGCGCGCCGGGAGAGCTACTCGATCGCGAGGCCGAAGACGCTCACCAGGGTGTAGATCCCGAGCAACCCGATCGCGACGCTGCTGACCACCAGCAGCACCGAGAACGCCCGTCCGCCATGGAGCCGGGGATCGACGTCCATCTTCCGCAGGTACCACACCGCAACCACCACGGCGAGCAGGAAGATGCCGGTCATCACGCCGCCGATCTGCACCATGATCACCGGCGAGCTGATCAGGAGGTACGCGACACCCCACACGATCGGCAGCAGCACGATGAACAGCCGGATCCACCGCTGCCGCGCGATCGGCTCGCGCCAGTCGAGAGCGCCGAGAGTCGCCAGGACGTTGGTGTACATCCGCGCCCAGCTCGGCACCGCCGCCCAGAGGGTCGAGCCGAGCACGGCGATCGCACCGACGAGGAATCCGATGGTGGCCCACTCGCCGAGGGTGTCGGTATACATCCGCGACAGGGTCGTCAACATCTCGTTGCCCTCGGGCGCAAGACCCTGCGGATGCAGGACCGCCGCGCCCATGATGAAGAACGCCAGCGTGGAGAACGTGTAGATCACCCACGACACCATCGCGTCCTTGTACATCACCTTGATCCAGCCGTTGGCGCGGCGGACCCACGCCTCGCTTCCGTCGTTGGGGCCGACCCATCGGGCGTACCCCTTCTCCACACACCAGTAGGTGTAGAACGTGACTTCGTCCGCGCCCACACCGGTGATGCCGAACATCGCCACCGCCGCGCCCACCGCGCCGGCCGGGATACGGAACGCCAATCCACCGAGGATCTCGCTGCTGTCGTAGGCGAACGGCGTGAACGGCAGCCCGAAGGCGATCACCACGGTGAGGACCGAGAACACGACCACGAGGACGAACGCGCCACGCTCGATCAGGCTGTAGCGGTTGGAGTACAGCAGCGCGATCGTGCCCAGCACGATGATCGCGGTCCAGATGCCCAGCGACGTCTTACCCAACGGATCGCCGAACGGCAGCATGATGCTGAAGGCGACTGCCACCCCGCCGACGATGCCGCCCAACTGCAGCACCTTCGACAGGGCGAGCAGGACCCACATGACGTTGACCCAGCCGATCCGGCCGAATCGTGGTGGGACGCGGTTGAAGCCCGACAATGCGGGTTCCCCGGTCGAGATCGTCCAGCGGGCCAACTCGATCTGCAAGGCGACCTTGACGGTGGTCGAGATGATGACCATCCACAGGAGCGCGAAGCCGGCCTGGGCGCCGAGCGCGGTGGTGGCGATGAGCTCACCCGACCCGACGATCGAGGCGCTGACGATGAGGCCTGGGCCGAGGTAGCTCAGGCTGGCGCGCCAGCCTGAGGGTGGTTCCTTGATGCCGTCGGCCGTCAGCTTGTATGGATCGGCGGCGAGCCTGGCGTCGATGGCCATCGCTGGTGCTCCTCTCGGAACGCTGGAATCCCGGTCGTTGTCAGCGTTCGGGTTGTCCCGGTGGATGCGTGCGCGCAGGTGCTACGGCGAGTCGAAGCCTAGGGGTGGGGCACGAGGTGCCGCGGCGCGACTGTCCGGACTCGGACGAAGTTCGAAAGACGGTTTCCGCTGATCGGAAACAACGCCGACTCAAGTGAAGGTTCCCCCGCGGTTGGCGTGACGGTTCCCGGCGGTTGGCGCAGGGGTCCCCTCATCCAATAAGTTCGTGTGAGGGGACCCTTCATCGATGAGGGATTCGCAGCAGGGGTCCTTTCATCCAACCGGGCAGGGCTCAGTGACTGTCAGGCGCCGGACGCCGACATGTCCGCCAGCCAGGACGACACCTCGGCATCGGTGGGTACGCCCGATCGCCCGTCGATCGCCCGGCACGACAGGGCGGCAACGGCATTGGCGTAACGCAGGGCAGAACGACGGTCGAGCCCACGGTCGACGGCGACGAGCAGGGCACCGTGGAACACATCTCCGGCGCCGAGCGTGCTCACCACGTCGACCGTGAAGCCGGGAACGTGCACCGCCTCGCCGCGGACATCACCCTGGCCATCCCTGGCCGCAACGCCTGGGGCGGTGAGTTCGCGGGCGAAGGGATCGCCGGCCGCGTACGCACCTCTCGCGCCGTCGGTGGCGACCACACAGCTCGCACCGTCGCCGAGTGCACGGGCGAGCAGGTCGGCCACCGGAAGATCGCCGTACGCACGCCGCAACGACACCACCGTCGGCCCGTAGAGGTCGACGCCGGCCGGCCGGAATCCAGGAATCGGGTTGCCGGCGTCGACCGACAGTCGCGGTCCGTCGGTTCCGGCCCCGGCTCCGCGGATGGCTCCGGCCGCGTCGCCAAGTGCGAGAAGTGGCCGTACCGCTGCCCAGCCGACGTGGTCGGCGTGTACCCACCGCGCGCCGGCGATGAGGTCGCGCGCGGCGTGCGGGGTGTCCGGAATACCGAACGCAGTAAGCGGTCGGGTGCAGATCGCCCGGGTTCCCTCCGTCCGGTCCACCAACACGACGCTCGCGCCGCCCGTCCCCGCGGGAACGGGTACGAGCCCGCTGGTGTCGACGCCTTCGCGCACGAGATCGGCACGAATCCGTTTCCCCTGGTCGTCGTCGGCCACCGGTCCGATGAAGGCCACATCGCCACCCAACCGTGCGGCGGCCACCGCGGCGGTGGCGGAATTTCCGCCACCGGCATGGACGACGGAATCGGCAAGGAGTCGTTCGTCCGATCCGGGAAGGCGGGGGACGACGGCGATGGTGTCGGCGTTCACGGACCCGACGAAGACCAACCTGCTCACGGTCGGTACGCAAGCAGACCCACACGTGCCGGTCAAACGCGGCCGATAGCCCCGCAGCCCTGCATGATCATGAAACCGAGCCCTTCGCCCAGGCGCCACAAGACCACCGCCCGCAGGCCTGTCCGACTCCGGCGTACCCCTCGTTCATGTCCGTTTCCTCAACAAGGATGTCTGTCGAGGCCCGGCGACCTGACAGCCGCGCG
>JBOHED010000630.1:0-2026 GCA_050700915.1 Actinopolymorphaceae bacterium
AGCGGTCACCCGTGAGTCTCAACATCAAGAACGAAGAAACCCACCGGCTCGTACGCGAACTTGCCGAGGCCACCGGCGAGACCATGACCGAGGCCGTGACCGAAGCCGTGCGCGAACGCCTCGCCAAAGTACGCCAGCGCAACAGCGACGCCGAGGTCGAACGCATCCTGGCGATGGGGCGCGAGATCGGGGCGTTGCTTGACAAGGAGAAGATGCTCACCGACGACGATCTCTACGACGAGTTCGGCCTCCCCAAGTGATCGTCGACCCCTCAGCGCTCATCGCCATCGTCTTTGACGAGCCCGAAGCTCCAGCATGCGCCAACGCGATCAACGCAGCACCTCATCGCCGCATGTCGGCGGCCGGACTTCTCGAGGCTGGCATCGTCGTCGACCGGACCCCCATGTCCGCCCGCCGCTTCGACACTTTCCTGCGCACACTCGAGATCGAGATCCAGCCCGTCACCGGGCGGCAGGCCCGGATCGCCCGTGAGGCGTACCGCGACTTCGGGAAGAAACGCGGAAACTCGGCCAAGCTCAACTTCGGTGACTGTTTCTCCTATGCACTTGCGAAGGACCTGAACGAGCCTCTGCTCTTCGTCGGCGACGACTTCTCCAAAACCGACGTCAAGAACGCCCTCGCCGGTGATTACCTCTGAGCCGAGCCATCCGAGCCATCCGAGCCATCCGAGCCATCGGAGGCGTCCACCGATCGGCGCGACACCCCCGCTGGTGCTAGCGTCCCGCCATGGCAGCACCACCCCGCGACCGGTCCGGCTGGCTCGACGTGGCCCGGGAGTTCCTTCGTACGTCCGCACTCACCGGCGTCCGACTCGAGGAGGCGGCGGCGGTCGCCTACATGTCGCCCTTCCACTTCCACCGCAGCTTCGCACGAACGTTCGGCGAGACGCCGCACGAGTTCGTCACCCGGCTGCGGATCGACCGTGCGAAAGCCCTCCTCGCCAGTACGGAGCTGAGCGTCCTGGAGGTCTGCCTGGCGGTGGGGTACCAGAGTGTGGGCACGTTCTCGCGCCGGTTCGCCGCACTGGTGGGTCGCAGCCCGTCGGACTATCGCCGCGGCGTGCGGCCCTTGCTGGTCGCGGTTCCGACGCTCACGCAGCCCAGGGGTGCGCCCGGCGACAACAACGACGGCAGTGGGCTCTGGGCACCGCCCACCCCGAGGTTCGTACCCCTCTGCTTCACCGCCGGTTGGCCCGGCACCAACGCCGCCTGACCACTGGGGCCGACCTGCGGTGTCCCGATGAGGACGGCGTACTTCGACTATTGACTCTTGTAGACAATATGCGAACAGACCTAACCTGCTGAGGGAACGCCGCACCTCCGCCAAAGGAGTACCGCCGCCGCGCCGAAAGGATTCCGCATGTCCACGGGCACAGCAGACACTCCGACCGCCGACACCCAGGCGTCCGCACTCGCCAAGCTCTACACGCACCTCCGCGTCGTCGACGTGTGCGATGCGATGGACGGCGTGGGCTACTTCGACATCGGCCTGATGGATCGCGACGTACGCCCGCTCTGGCTCGGCATGAAATTCTGGGGCGAGGCGGCGACCATTCGCTGCGTACCGGCGAACCGCCCGATGTGGAAGCTCAACTCCACCGAGGACATCGTGGCCGCGCACAGCGTGTGGTTCAACGAGGTCGGCCGACCCGCCTCGCCTTCCGGCCTCGCGCCCGGCCACGTCCTCGTGACCGACGGCGGCGGCGCGCGTGAGGTGGGCTTCTGGGGTTCGGCGAACGCGTTCTCCGCGCAGGCCAGCGGCGCCGTGGGCATCGTCACCGACGGCTACTGTCGGGACACCGCCGAGATCACCCTCCAGCAGACGCCGGTGTGCGCGGCGGCGCGCGGCCGGCCGATCATCCCGGGCCGGATCGAGGTCGTCGAGGTCCAGACCACGATCGCGTGCGGCGGCGTACAGGTCCGTCCGGGCGACATCGTGGGCGCGGACGACGACGGCGTGATCGTCGTACCCGTCGAGATCGCCGAGGAGGTTGCCGTCCACGCGC
>JBOHED010000631.1:0-1704 GCA_050700915.1 Actinopolymorphaceae bacterium
AGGTCGACGCCGCCCGCGCGCGTTTCACCGGTCCAGGCGTTCGGGTCGCGCCAGGCCTCGGCCAGTTCGGCGAGAAGGTGCGGCAGCTCGACACGCCAGTCGGGCGTCACGTCCGGCATCGACGAGCCGGGGTCGGTGTTCGTCGTCGGGCCCAGGTCCTTGCGGCCAGCGTCGCGGAAGGCTTGGGACAGACCTACGAGGTGGCCGATGAGATTGCGTACGGCGTACTCAGGACATGGCGTCGGAGTGTTCAGCTGCTCCTCACGCACCCCCTCGGCGAGGCGCGTGACGACCAGGGTCTGCGGTCCCAGGTCGACGGTTGGCGGTGTTTCTCCCATGCTCGGCTCCTCTCATGCCACAGGGATAGACCAACGGCAGAAGAGGAAGTCATCGCCCTCCGAGCCACGAGGACGATCTCGTCCTGCCAGCGCGATCGTGTAAGGCAACCGTCTCCCCTGTCGTGCAAATGAAACGTGAGCGCCGCGGCAGCATCGGGGCGGACCGGCTGGGACCGAGGTTCAGGGGTGGAGCCCCGTGGAACTAGATGGCGGCGGGGACCGTGATCGCGTTGTCCGGAAGGACGGGGAGCGGCCAGGCTGGATCGCGCCGCCAGTTCAGCCAGCGCTGGTCGAACGGGCCGGTGCGTTCCTCGAACATCGCGAACGCCAGGTCCTTGGCGCGTTCGATCTCAGCGTGCTGGGCGTCGGTGACGAGGCCGAGCTGCCTGCCTTGAGCGTACTCGTCCTCGTCCTTCCAGTGGTGCGTACCGTCTGGGTTGAACACCAGGTCGATGAAGTGGTCGCAGGTGTCGAAGCCGATCGGCGTACGGTGGTAGGGCTGTTCGAAGTTGGCGTACCAGATCCCAAAGTCGCCGCTCGGCTGGAAGAACAACAGGACGCTGAACCACACGTCGGGGAGCTGGAAGCCGAGGAACGTGATGTCGGTGAGCAGATGGGTGCCGAGCGACCACTCACCGGACGCCAACTCCGCCAGCCCGCGCTGTGGGTCGCCGCTGGACCGCCAGCTGGTCTCCGCCGTCAGCTCGGTGCCCGACCAGCACACCCAGGCGATCTCGTCACCCGTGTCGTGCACGACACGTGCCGGCCACGCTGACCGGACCTTGCCGCGGAACACGTTGCGTCGCACGGCGACGCTACCTATGTCGAACCGGCCCGGTCCCGAAGGCGTCATGCCCTCGACCCTAGGCGACCTCGCGGTAGGTCGCCTGCGGTGGACATTCGTCACCCACGGATTACGGCGGCCGGTGCGACCGCACTGCTGCGGCAGATCCTCGGCATGCTGCCCGACGACGGCGAGCGGGGACCCGTGCTGAGGGTCAAATGAGACGAGAAATGAGACGATGACGTCGCGAAGCCGGTGGCTGAGCGCTACCGGCTTCGAGTTTGCCTGGTCAGGTGTGGCGGAGGATCTCCCGCGAGACCGTGGCCGCGAACCGGCGTGGCAGCTGATCGGCTTGTTGCGCGACGAAACCGGCGCCGGCACCTCGCTGGATGGACTCGTGCAGCAGGTACGGGCTGCCGGTTGCGGGTGAGGTTGATCCACGAGGGAACGGCTGGGATTGCGGACGGTGTGCGGTCGCCGAACACCCACCGGTCGTTCCTGGCCTTGTTGAACCGGCCGAAGTACTTGTCGCAGATCCAGTGCATCGGCTTGTTCGGGTGGCTGTGTTTGGCCACTTATAGG
>JBOHED010000632.1:0-4252 GCA_050700915.1 Actinopolymorphaceae bacterium
AGAGCAGGGCGGGGCGTACCGGAGCACCGGTTGTGTCGACGACGACCACGCTCGGCGCCTGACTGCTGATGCCCACGCCGCCGATCCCCGCGGGGTCGACGCCGGACTGCCCGAGGACGGACCGTACGCACCGACACGTCGCCGCCCACCAGTCGTCGGGGTCCTGCTCGGCGCCGTTCGGCTCCACGAAACGGGTGGGGTACTCCTCACCGGCCTCGGCCCGGACCCGGCCCTCGGCGTCGAGGAGGACCGCCTTGGCGCCGGTCGTCCCGATGTCGACGCCGATCACGCCGTCGCCGCGAATGTCGCGGTGAATGTCGCGGTGAGTGTCGCCGCGAATATTGCCGTTGCCACGAGTCCTGCCGTCGACCATCCCGCCCTGCTTTCCGCTCCGGGACCACCGCACCACCGGATGTACGCCCCAGCATGCCGCCGGAGCGTGGCCCCGGTTGTCCGCGCGCCGTCTTCGGACGTATAGTCGATATCGATTAACCGGATTCGACTAACAAGGCTCTTCAGCTCACAGGAATCCTCAGCTATCACGGATCGAGGAGAGGTCGTCGATGTCGCTCCGCGCCCTCCGCACGCCCCTGACCATGGCCGTGCTGAGCCTGCTGCGCGAGCGGCCGCGGCATCCGTACGAGCTGCAGAGTCTGCTCCGCGCCCGTCACGTCGGCGAGGTGGTGAAACTGCGCGGAGGTTCGCTCTACGACAGCATCCGCCGGCTCGACCGGGCCGGACTGGTCGAGGTGGTCGAGACCACCCGTTCCGGCGGCCGGCCCGAACGCACCGCCTACGCCATCACCGACCAGGGGCGGGACCTGTTGGACGCGCTCGTCCGGGAGTACGTCGGCTCGCCGGCCCGAGAGTTTCCGGTCTTCGCGGCCGGTCTCGCGCACATCCTCAACCTGACGCGGAGCGAGGCGCTCGACCTGCTCGTGTCCCGCGCTGCCGTCGTACACGCCGACGTCGACGACACCGCCAGCCAGCTCGCGCAGCTGCGCGAGAGCGGTATGGACCGCGTCGTCCTGCTCGAGGTGGAGTACGCCCAGACCATGCGCCGCGCCGAGCTCGGCTGGCTGCGCGAGGTGGTCGACGCCATCCGCGAAGGGACGCTTCCCTGGCTCGAACCGTCCGACGACACCGAACGGGCCGACGACACCGAACCATCCAACGACACCGGGAAGTCCGCCACCGACAGGAGAAGCTTATGAGCACCCCGACGTTTCCGCCGCCCTGGTTGCCGTGGGCAAACAAGGTCATCATCGGCCTTCAACGTCTCGGACTTCCTCTCGGCACCATGCATGTCCTGACCGTGCCCGGCCGCCGGACCGGAGAGCCACGGACGACGCCGGTGTCGCCCTACACCGTCGACGGTCAGCGCTACGTGGTCGCCGGACAGGTGAACGGCGACTGGGCGAAGAACGCCCGTGCCGCGGGTCGAGCGGTCCTCGCCCGCGGACGTCGCAGCGAGAACGTCCGCCTGGTCGAGTTGCCGGTGGGCGAGCGCGGCCGGATCCTCCGGGAGTTCCCCGCGAAGGTGCCGCACGGTGTCGGAATGTTCCTCAAGGCCGGCACCGTCGAGAGCGCCACGCCGCAGGGATTCGAGGCCGCCGCCCCACGTTGCGGTGTCTTTCGGATCGAACCTTTGTGACCAGCCGCGAACCCCGCCTGCGAACCCCGCCTGCGAACTTCGCCAGCGAACCTCGCCAGCGAACCTGGGCAGCGAACCTGGGCAGACATGGCAGGATGCCTGCTCGTGGATGCGTTCCGGCTGGTCTTCGTCGGCGGGATGGGCCGGTCGGGCTCGACGCTCGTGGAGCGGCTTCTCGGCGAACTGCCAGACCTGTGCTCGGTCGGCGAGATCGTGCACATGTGGCGGCGCAGCCTGGTCGACAACGAAGCCTGCGGGTGCGGCGTACCCTTCGGCGACTGCGGGTTCTGGCGCGCCGTCGGCGACCAGGCCTACGGTGGATGGGACCGCGTCGACGCCGGCGAGATCCTCGCCCTCAAGGCCTCGGTCGACCGGATGCGATTCGTACCCTCCCTCCTGCGGATGCGGCCGCCGCGCGCGCTGGCCGCCAGGATCGAGCGCTACACGGAGTTCTACGATCGGCTGTACGCCGCGATCGCGGCCGTCAGCGGCTGCCGGATCGTCGTCGACGCGAGCAAGCACGGGTCGCTGGCCGCGTGTCTGTGGCAGCGTTACGGGAACCGTTTCCAGGTCGTCCATGTGGTGCGGGATCCGCGCGCGGTGGCGTACGCCTGGAGCAAACGGGTCCCGCGCCCCGAGGCGACGGTGACGAGTCCCGAACAGGAGATGGCGAGGTACTCACCCGGCCAGGCCGCTACGCAGTGGATCGCGCAGAACGCCGTGTTCACCGCGCTCGCGCAGCGCGGCGTTCCGACCCGCCGGGTGCGGTACGAGGACTTCGTGGCGAGGCCAGCCGAGGAGCTCCGGGAGGTCGCGGCGTTCGTCGGTCACCGCGGCGCCGTACCGCTCGAAACTAAACAGCCTGGAACCAACCAGCACGGCACCGACCTGCACGGAACGGGCCACGAGGCTCAGCTCTCGAGCAGCCACGCGGTCTCGGGCAACCCGATGCGGTTCACCACCGGGACAGTCGCCGTCCATGCGGACACCAGCTGGCACACCAACCTCGGGGCCGGTCGCCGGTTCGTCGTCTCCACTCTCACGGCACCCATCCGCTGGCGCTACGGCTACTGAGCCGCGTCCGTCCGTCCGGACAATGAAGCCCGCCGGCGGGGTGCGGGCACGTCACTGGGAGCCGGGTGGGTCGACCACGGCACGCCAGGTCTCGACGGCCTTCTCGTCGGTCGGCATCTCGGCGGCCCGGCGCTCCGCATCGACCATCCGGCGGTAGGCAGCAATCTCCTCGCCCCGCCGTGCGTCGTCCCAACTCAGGACCTCGCCCATCAGCCGGGCCGCGTTCGGTGCCGCGTGCGTACCCCGGTCCGCGGTCTCCATGAACACCCGCGTACGCCGAGTCAGCACGTCGACGAGGTGGAGCGCCCCTTCGGCCTGCACGGCGTACACGACCTCCGCGGCCAGATAGTGCGGCGCCCCGAGCAGGGGCCGGCCGAGGGCCGGGTTGTCGGCGATGAGGTCGAGCACCTCGGTGACGAGGCTGCCGTAGCGGCCGAGCAGATGGTCGATCCACTGCGCGTCGAGACCCGAGTCGCGGGCCAACACGTCCCGCTGATGCCGCAGCGCCTCGAACCCCACCGCACCGAGCAGCGGCAGCCGGTCGGTGGTGGACGCCGGGAGCGTACGACGAAGGGGCCGGGCGGCGGCGCTGACCGCGTCGCGGGCCATCAGCCGGTACGTCGTGTACTTGCCGCCGACCACCGTCACCATGCCCAGCGGTCCCTCCACGACGGTGTGGTCCCGCCGGACCGCCGCGGTCGAGTCGGTCCCGAGCAGGCCGCTGCCACTTCCGCCGGTACGGGCGAGAAGCGGCCGCAGACCGGCGTAGACGCCCACCACGTCGTCGTAGGTGAGTTCACGCCGCAGCCAGCGGTTGGCCTGGTCGAGCAGGTAGTCGGTGTCGGCCCTGGTCGCGAGCGGACTGTCCCGGTCGTACTCCCAGGCGGTGTCGGTCGTGCCCATCAACCAGTAGTCGAACCACCGGCGGATGATGAAGACGCTGTCGCGGGTCTTCGCGATGAGGCCGGTACGCGACTCGATCCGGTCGGCGGGTACGACGACGTGGACCCCCTTCGCCGCCGTCACCATGAGGTTCTGCTGGCCTGCGAGCGCCTGTACCTCGTCGGCCCACACACCAGCGGCGTTGACGACGACCCGCGCCGAGACGTCCACGTGGTGGCCGGACTCGAGATCGTGGACGCGGACGCCCCGCACCCGCCCGGCCTCGCGGATGGTCGCCACCACCCGCGCGCGGGTGATGATCGTCGCGCCGAGGCTCGCCGCCGTCCGGGCGACGGTCATCGTGTGGCGGGCGTCGTCGACACGGACGTCGTGGTACTGCACGCCGCCGGAGATCCGGTCCGGCCGCAGCCCGGGCATCTCGGCGAGGACGGCGTGCCGCCGCAGGTGCCGGTGCCCCGGCACGCTGCGCGAGCCGCTCAGCCGGAACAGGTCGTACAACGCGACACCGGCCCCGATGTACGGACGCTGCCAGTGCCGCGTGAAGGGGAAGAGGAACGGTTCGGCCTCCACCAGATGCGGGCACAGCCGCTCGACCATCAGGTCGCGCTCCAGCAGAGCCTC
>JBOHED010000633.1:0-1751 GCA_050700915.1 Actinopolymorphaceae bacterium
GTTGCAGGTGGATGCGCGAGGTCAGCACAGCGGACGCACCTCCCGGCGACGGCGTACACGGTTGTGCTCGATGCTCGGAAGCAGTGTGCCGCGCGCGCCGCGTCTCGTCTATGGTTTTCGCCCACCGACGCACGCATGAAAGGAATGTGCGGCTGCGGGCGTCGCGGACTCACCACCGGCCTCGAGCCTGTCGAGGGTCAGCCGGTCCGGGCGAAGTCGACTCCGGTGAGCGCGACGGAGTGGTCCCAGAGTCGGGCAGCGGTGCCAGTGTCGTATGCCCTGGCCGCCGCCCTGGCTCGGGTCGGTGAGCCGCGGAGTCCGAACCAACGTGGGCCGATGAAGTCGTGCCCCCGCACGTCCGGCATCGTGGCCGCGTAGAGGCTGGGCAGGGCACCGGCTGCGGCCGGTTGCGCCGCCAGATCCCCCGCGGTGCGCAGCAGCCACCCAGGTGGCCTGGCCTGGGACCACGGATGCTGCAGGTTGGTCGCGGCGTAGCCAGGATGGCTGGCCACGCTGACCAGGTCCAGGCCGGTGTGCTTGGCGCGGCGCTGAAGCTCGAACGCGAATAGCAGGTTCGCAAGCTTGCTCTGTGCGTACGCCCGCCACCTGCCGTACCGGCGTTCGGACATCAGGTCGTCGAAATCGATCCTCCCGACCGCGTGCGAGGCACTGGCCACGGTGACGACCCGGGCGCGGCCCGCCCCCCGTGAGGCAGGGGAACAGCAGGCCGGTGAGCGCCAGTGGCCCAGATGGTTGACACCGAGCTGCAACTCGAAGTCGTCCGGGGTCACACCGCGGGGGACCGCCATAATTCCCGCATTGTTGACCAGGATCTCCAACCTCGGATGTGCCGTACGTATCTCCACGGCGAACGCCCGCACGCTCGCGAGATCGGCAAGGTCGAGCCGCCTGAGCACGAGTGCCGGTGGCCGAGTTCCTGCTTCATCCGGGCGAGGGCGGCTTCGCCCTTGCGGAGGTCGCGACAGGCCATGACCACCGTCGCTCCGTACCGGGCCAGTTCGAGGGTGGTGTGGTAGCCGATGCCGGAGTTCGCCCCGGTGACGACGGCGGTCAGCCCGCTGAGATCGGGAATGGCGTCGGCAGTCCAACGATTCGGTGCCGCGGCCGTCATCTTCCTCGCATATCCGGCAAATGGAAGCACCTGCCCGGCTCCGGCACGGGAGGTCCATACTCGTGCGTGTGGGCAAGGAAACGGTTCGCGGCAACCGAGCCGCTGACGCAGCAGTCACCTACCTTCTCCGTGCGGGCATCGACGGTGGGGGACAGCTCGCGTCCGCGGATGCCGCCGCAGTGCGCGCTCTGCGCCGCCACGCCGACGCGGAGGACGCGATCGACCGGATTGTGGCCACGCATACCCGCCTGGCCGCCGCCGGAGGCTTCGTCACCGGCATTGGCGGTTTCGTGACGCTGCCCGTCGCTCTGCCGGCCAACGTCTTCGGCTTCTACGTGATCGCCACCCGGATGGTCGCGGCGATCGCGGCCGTCCGAGGGCATGACGTGAAGGATGACGCCGTACGCACGTCGGTACTGCTCGCCCTCACCGGCAACGATGCCTCGAAGGTCGTGAAGCATGCCGGCATCGGCGTGAACGGTGTCGCGGAGTACGCGCTGCGAAGTGTCTCGCCGGCGGCCCTCATGGTGGTCAACAAGGCCGTGGCGTTCCGGCTGTTCGTCCAGCTCGGCAAGCATGGGCTCAGCCGATTCGGCAGGGTGATCCCGCTCGTCGGCGG
>JBOHED010000634.1:0-15086 GCA_050700915.1 Actinopolymorphaceae bacterium
CCAGCGAACGAACGAGGGGCGAACCGTCCCAGGTACCAACGACCAGCGAGGACGGTCGCGTCGGCACCTCGACGAAGGGCACGTCGCGTCCGAGCAGGCCGGGTAACGCCTTGCCCAGTTCAGTGCGTACGGAGCCAATCCGAGCCGAGTCCTCCTCGACGACGACCTCCGGCAGCAGGTGACGGTACTCGGCGAGCCGCCCGGCGTCGCCGACCAGTCGGTAACGCAACCAGAGGTCATACCCGTCCTCCGGCTCTGGTCTCGTGACACCGCGGTAGGTGGTGGCCCCGGCGGCCGGTTGCTGCCCTCCCGACAGGCCAGCGGACACGCTCGCGGCGAGCGCACCGGCCTGGAGAAACCTACGTCGATTCAGCCTAGCGTCCACGTTCCCTCCCACGATCAACCATCGATCCCAACGAGACGGGAGCACGCGCACGTGGACAGGTCAAGCCTTGTTCGCCGCTCTGGCGCTCGGCTCACAGAACCACCGCTGAGTCTGGCTAGCCGCAACGTTGATGATGCGCTTCCCCTCCGATCGTGGAGGAGCAGGTCGTGTCCGTGAAGTGCGCGAGGAAACTGGCATCGTCGTCCAACCACAGCGGGCGGAGCTCACCCTTCGTCTCGGCGCCCTCTCGACGAGTCGACTCTGCCAGTGGTGCGCGCGCACACGACGGTAGGAGTCCTCGACTAGCCGATGGTTCTGGCGCCCGTACATCTCGCCGCGTCGGGCTGCCTCCTCGGCGGGTGTCGGTGTCGGTCCACTGACCCGCAGGGAGCCCGGCCAACGTCGTCACCCGGCCGGCGGGGGCCGTCCTGGCCCCGGTGATGCTCGCGATCAGACGCGAGCCGACGGCCACCAAACCGAACCGCCGGGAGGGATCCGTCCCAATTGATATGACGGCGCAGGTCAGGGATCCAGCGATCGCGCGGCGAATAGGCGGCGAAGTTCACGACCAGATGGCGAAGTCACAGGTCAAATGGCGCATGGCGCCTGTCTGTAAACCGTCGGCTTCGCCTACGCTGGTTCGAACCCAGCACCTGCCACCATGTAAACGCCCTGGTCAGGGGCGGTTTGTTGTCTCCGTGTCCGGCTGATCTTGCAACGGTTGGCGGACCGTCGGCTTCTGGTTGTCGGTCGGTGTTTGCGCTGGTCAGAGCGTTGCTGATGTGGCGGGTGGGCTCGTCATTGTGGGCGGCGCGGCGTATTCGCGGCGAAGTTTGGGGGCGGTTTGGGGACCGATCGCTGACGGTGGGGCGACGACGTCGAGGGTTGGGCCGGGATGGGTCGGGCCGCGGGGTTATGGCTGCGTGCCGGGGCGTCTAGCGGAGCGAGGCTGCCCAGTCGGCAAAGTATGATCGCAGGTCCTGAATCTGGCGTGGCGGGATCGGGATGTCGTGGTCTCGGAGCCGGTTCAGCGCGGTGAGCATGTCGGCGAAGACAGTGGTGTTGAAGCCGGGGTCTTGGTTGTGCGCCCACTCCAGGAGGCGGTCTCGGCCGAACTTGTCGGCGAGGTGGTAGACGTCGGCGAAGTCGCGTCCTTCGGCGCGTCCGTAGAGGGCGAGTGTCTTGCGCGCGGCGAGATCGTGGTCGGCGAGGGTGGGTCCAAGGACGGTGGTTTGTGGCGGCTGTGCGGGTGGTGAGTCCCGGCCGAGATCGATCGCCAGAGTCTCGGCGCCGTCGTCGACGACGAGTCGTACGAACTCGGGTTGGTCCACTACTCGTCGGGTCGTCCAGCGCTGTTGGTGTGCGGCTTCTTCGAAGCTTGTGGCTGCCTGCTGGATGCTGGTGCTGTTGTTGTGGACCGCGAATAGGTCGATGTCGTTGGTCGGTCGGCTAACTAGCCCGGATGCGATCAGTGCTGCGCCACCGGCGACCACGAAGCCGCGGCTTTCGGTGAGTTGGAAGAACAATTGTGCGACGGCGTGCTGCAAGCTCGTCAGATCGGTGTGGCCGTGGCCCATCTAGGCCGCCGTTGGGTTGGTGCGTTCGATGGTGGGGGCCCAGGCTTGTCTGACGTGGGTGGGCAGGATGAGGTCGGGCCACAGGTCGAGCAGTAGTGCTCCGTCGATGTACGTGAGGATGTCGTTTGCGGTGCCTTCGCGGAGGACGATCTCGTACACCCTGGCGCGTTCTTGCCGGTCGGCCATGTCGTAGGTGCGTTCGGGGGTTGACCAGTTCAGGTGCAGGGGGAGTTGGACGTGGGCGAACGCATCCTCCAGAAGGAGGCGGGGGAGTCTGGTCGGCACGGGCAGCAGTCGTCCGGCCCTGCCGGGCACCTCGACGAACTCGACCTGGGGGATGAGTTCGAGGTCGAAGCCGGCGGCGCGGATGATGCGCAGGGCCGTCGCCAGCGTCGGAGTCTTCGCTCCGGAGGCGTAGGCAGCGAGCGTTGGTCGGGACGTACCGGCCCGGCGAGCGAGTTCGGCACGAGTCAGCCGAGCCAGCTGGTGAGCACGCTCAAGCAAGTCCGCTGCGTCCATGCCGACCTCTCCCGACTGCCGTATCTACTTGGATACGGTAGCACCTTGGCTCGCCGCGAACCGGGTCGCGGGCTACCTCATGGGATGATCTTCACACAGTCGGGGAGGGTTGCTAAACATGGGCGAGTACGAACGACTCGGCCCAAACCGGGTAGGGACTCCTACTGGTGCGACCCTTGAGATTCTGGGCCGTGCTGGCCTGTGTTCGAGCGCGGTGGTGTGCGGATCGACGTCGACTCCGAGATGCTGGATTCGCCGATGTCAGTTGCCGTGTACCCGGGATCGATCTCACCGTACGGCGAGGTGCCTGTCGCGGTTGTTCTTGAGGAGGTTGCCGCAGCGCTCAACTCGATGGGGTTCATGGTCGAGTTGCTTGGTGACTCTCCTTGATCCTGGTGATCGCTTCCTGGTCGCTTTCGCGTCGACACTGTGGCGGACACTGCGAAGTTCGGGTGGAGCCTGAGCGGTGGTGCGGCGATATCGGCTGGTGGCAACCTCGCCAATGGCAACGTGGGCGGATTCCTCACCGACGTCCACACCATGGGCCCCGAGTCCACGATCTCCTGGGAGTCCGATGATGTCGAGGACGGTGCTTGGGATTTAGTCGGCCTTGCCCTTGAGTCGGTCTCCTCGGGTGATCCGGATCTAATCGATCCTGTATTCCATTTCCGGGGTGACCTCGAGTTGGAGGTTCGGGCCGACACGGATCTTGACCCGTGGACCCTGACCATTCCCGGTCTTGTCATCACTGGCAGGCGCGCTTCATGAGGATTGTGCCACGGCGAGGGCGGAAGTAAACGAGTTCTGCGTCATACGACAGAAAAGGACGCTGATCGACTAAACTAGACGGTCTGGTTGCGAAACAGCGAGCCGGTGGCTCGGCCGTTTGTATGGACCAAGGCCGCCGAGCAGGTCCTCGGCTCCATCGGCCGGTATCTGCAACGAATCGTGGGAGATCAAGTCGGGCTGGTGTCAACGGACGCCGAAAATTGACACCTCACGGTTCGGCGGGTTCTACCGCAGGGGGTCAGTATTCAAAGTCCGGCGACAGCTGGCGATCGGCGCAGCCCGGCCAGCTCTCTGGGCGTCTTAGAACGCTCCGCCTCCGGCGCCGATGTTCTGCCCGGTGACCCATCGTGCGGCGTCACTGGCCAGGAACACCGCCACGTCGGCGACGTCGGCGGGGGTTCCGATGCGGTGGAGCGGGGACATCATCGCGATGGTGTCCCGGTACTGGTCCTGCATCATGTCGGTGTCGGTCGGGCCGGGTGAGATGGCGTTGACGGTGATGTTGCGTCCGCCGAGTTCGCTGGCGAGGACTCGTACGAACTGTTCGACGGCGCCTTTGCTGCCCAGGTAGAGCGACTGGTTGGGGAAGAACATCCGAGTACCTCCGGTGGAGGAGACAATGATGCGACCTCCGTCATTGAGGCGCCGGGCGGCTTGCTGGAGTGTGAAGAAGACGCCTTTGGTGTTGGTGTCGAAGATCCGGTCGTAGTCGTCTTCGGTGCAGTCGGCGAGCGGCTTTTCCATGATGTCGGCGGCGTTGGCGACCACGATGTCCAACGCGCCGACCGCCAACTCGGCCTCGTCGAAGAGTCTGGCGACCTCGCCAGGACGGGACAGATCCGCGCGGACTGCGGCGGCCTTACCGCCGGTGCCGGTGATGGTGGCGACAACGTCCTCGGCACGGGTGGAACTCTTCAGATAGCCAACCACCACAGTCGCACCCTGCGCAGCCAATCCGAGCGCGATGGCCCGGCCGATTCCGCGCGACCCGCCAGTGACCACAGCAGTTTTCCCCTCGAGTTCAGGCATCGCGCGTCCGCTCGGCGCGGCGCTGTCTGCGCATGACGTACACGTCGGCGACCGGGCCGATGTGGTGCAGTTTGTCGGGGTTGATCACCGACCGGACGGTCTGGACGACGCCGTCTGCGATGTCGAGGGAGAAGACGTTGATGAGCTGGCCGTCCGAGGTCCGCAGCACGGCGCCGGGCTGGCCGTTCACGTGCTGCGGCTCGATGGTGATCTCGTGCTCACGCAGCTCGCGGCTCATCTGGACAAACACGCGTGCGACACGCTCGGCTCCCACGATCGGGATACTCCACTGCGGGGCCTTTCCACCGCCATCGCCGTAGGCGACTACATCGTCGGCGAGGATCCCGACCAGGCCGTCCAGATCACCCTGGCTGAGCGCGGCGAAGAAACGAGCCGCCAGCTCCTGGCGTTGCTCGCGTGATGCCTCGAAGCGGGGCTTCTCCGCCTTGACATGACGACGGGCCCGGGCAGCCAACTGGCGACAGTTGGTTTCGCTCTTGCCGACAATCTCCGCGATCTCGTCATAGCCGTAGTCGAACACGTCATGGAGCAGGAACACCGCGCGTTCGATCGGGTTCAACCGTTCGAGCACGAGCAGGAACGCCATCGACAACGAATCAGCCTGCTCTGCATGCGCGGCCGGATCGGTCGCCTCGACATCGGTGAGTAAGGGCTCGGGCAGCCACTGACCCACATAGGCCTCGCGCCGCTTGGGAGCCGACCGCAGATGGTCGATGCACAAACGCGTGATCGCCGCGGACAGATAGGCCTTCGGCGACACGACATGGACCCCATCGCCAAGCGCCTGCTGGTAGCGAACGAACACCTCCTGAACCATGTCCTCGGCCTCGCTCACACTGGCAAGCATCCGATACGCGATGGAGAACATCAGCGGACGCAGCGCCAGGAACGCCTCCGACGCCTCAGCTGCCGAAGACGCTTCCGGCGTCTCGGTTGCCGTAGTTGGCGGGGAGCCCTCGGAGGTCCGAACGCCGCCCCGGCGCCGGCGTCCGCCCGCGGCCGGGCGGGCGCCGATGTCGCGTTCTGCTCTACTCATGTCGCCGCCTCCGGCGAGCTGCTGCTCGGAGACCGTCGATCGGAATCAGTCAGCCCGAAGCGGAAGCCGTCCCGCCAGCTCGACCAGGCAGGCCGCCAGTCGAGCTCCCGCTTGGCCTTCTCGTTCGATGAACCCCGCCCCTGGGTCATCCACTGGACGGCGACCTGGCCCGCAGCCAGCCTGCCCAGCCACACCGGCACTCTCAGCGGTGGCTTGGCACCAATAGCCTCGGCGAGGTACGGCAGCCACTCCGATACCGGGGCCGGGTCGTCGTCGACGATGTTGTAGATACCGCGACGACCGTGCTCTACGGCGGCCACCGTCGCTGCCGCGGCATCGTCGAGGTGGGTCCACGACCAGATTCCGCCGCCGTCACCGATGATCGGGAACTGCCGCCTGCGGACCAGCTCGACCTGCGACTCCGACGCTCCCGGGCCGTAGAAGTTGCCGTACCGCAGCACGATTCCTTCCAGCGACTGCGCGGCCGGAACCACCCGGTCCAGGAACTGAAGGCCCGCCATCGTTTCCCTCTGGTTCTTCGCCGGATGCGGATCGAACGGGTCGTCCTCGGTCTTCACCGGACCTCCCGAACGAATATTCGACCACCCGGTGTAACTCTGTGCGACGAAACGACGGACGCCGGCCGCCTCAGCTGCCGCGAGCAGATGTTCGGTGCCCGTTGTTCGCAACTTGTTGGTGAGCGCGAACCATGTGTCGAACCTGCGCAAGTCCGCCTTGCCGGCCAGGGCGGTCATCTGGTGCACGATCGCGTCCGGCTCGGCCAGCGCGACAGCCTCACCAACCGCCGCAGGGTCGAGGCCGTCGACCACAACGGGTTCCGCGCCGAGCCCGCGCAGCCGGTCTACCTTGTCGGTACTCCGAGTTGTCGCGGTCACCTGATGCCCACGCGCGACCAACTGCGGCACCAATCGCATTCCGATCGCACCCGCAGCTCCTGCCACGAATACTCGCATCTCACTACCTCCCTACCACCTAGACCGTTCACTACAAGGCTCTGAGACGAAACACCCCAGCCCGCTGTGACACCTCCAGCCGCAGATGTCGCGCAAGAACAAGATCACCTGTCCCAGGTTGGGATAGTGGGCTGGCCGGCACAAACAGAAGCCAGAGATCATGCATCAGCACGGCGCAAGCAAAGGCCCGGTTGGACACCGACAGCAAGGCGAAAGCGAAGTCGCGCTCGCCGCGTTCGATGCAGGCGAGCAGTTCGCCATGGACTCCGATTTCGACCAGGCCGTCTCGACGCCGGAGTGCGCCGCCCGGCAGCACCCGTGGCTATCTATCGCGACCTGCATTTGTGGCGGTGGGTGGTAGTTCCAGGTATTGAGCCAGGTCTTCTGGATGTGTGAGCACGACCAGGTGCCCCCCGGCGATCACGTCCACATCGACATGGAGGCGATCTTGGGCTACTCGGCGTTGGAATTCCAGCGGGAAGAACCGGTCCCAGCTGAGGCCACGACCTGTGTGGGCACGTCGGGCCACTGTTTGATGTCGCAGGGCTGGCCGAACACGATATCTGCCTCGTCGCGCACATGCGATTCGCCCACGGTGATGGCATCTGCGGGGACGTCGTGCAAGAAGTAGATGGCAGGGTCGAAGTCTGCCGTATAGCCGGCTGCCTCCGCGGCTTCGATGCGGGCTTGCTCCGATCCAGTGTTGTCCCACCACTGTCCCGGTGTCTCGTTTGGTAGCGGGATCATCGCGTGCCTTCAACACCGCGACAGTGGCTCCCTCGCGCTGCGCCAAATACGCCGTGTGGAGACCGACCCACCCGCCGCCCACAACGGCCAGGTCCACATCGACATCGCTCGTCAACGCCGGATAGGTGTTCGTCGCCCGGTCCTGAGTCAGCCACATGCTCGTCCGAGTCATAGCTCTCCACTTCCTCGAGCCGATCAGGACACACTCACGTATCCACAGGACCGGCAGCGACATGAAAGCGTGCAAGACCGGCACCCAGCAGGGAGGTGGCGGGAGGTGTCGCGCATGCACCGTCCGAGCGGGAGGGCACAACCATCGACCGGCCAGGCCGCCAGTGATCGGCTTGTCAACGCCGAGGACGCGAACCCGTGACCACGGTATGTGAAGAGGTTCATCACCCCGGGCGCGTACTGCAACCGCGGCTGATAGACGTGCAGCAGCATCCGATCGATCGACTCGATCTGAAACACCACGTGATCAGACAACACCTCAGCAGCGGTCCGCGGTAACGTCATGGCAGGGCTCCGGTCGGACGAACCCGGCCCGCAAGGGCCACCCCGGCTGCGCACGCGGCTGCATGAACGAGCACAGAGTGCCACGTTTGATCATCCGGCCGGAGCCCCACCACCAACCCCAGCCGCCGACAGCATGCCTCATCGGGCTGGGGTGCAGCCCCGCTGGTACCACAGCCGTAATTCGTGATCTTGGTTTCGTCGGCGGTAGTGGCAGAGTCGGGCGCTGTGTCGGTGGCAGCGGAGGAATCGGCTCCTTGCCGACCCGCGCAAGATCCCATATACCGGTGTCGAGATGTACCTCTACCTCTCCGATCTGCTGGCCCTCGACAGCGCCGACTTTGCGCACCTACCCTTGCGCGCTCGTAAGCGAGAGTGCTGCGCGTACCTCCGCGTTCGGCGACGCCCTGCGGTATTCCGCCCATCGCAATACCAATGGCGAGGCCTACGACGACCGGGCGCGCGCGCCTGTGGCGGGGAGGCCCCCATCGCCAAGCGGGCCGATGCGCCTTATCGATCAGTCGCCCGCCTTGACATGCTGCTGCAAAGGTTTTCATACTGCGAACGCGCAGCTGGGACGCCGTAGCCGATCAGGGGAGAGCGATGGCCGCGACGATTCGGGACGTCGCGGAGGCGGCCGGCGTGTCGCCGTCGACGGTATCGCGCGCGCTGGCGATGTCGGGGCTCGTCACTCCTGCCACGAGGGAACGCGTCGAGCGGGCCGTAGCGCGACTCGGATACCAGCCGAACCGTGCCGCGCGGGGCCTCATCACCGGGCGGACGAGCAACCTCGGCCTGATCGTCCCGGATCTGGCCAACCCGTTCTTCCCCGGCGTCGTCAAGGGTGTCCAGGCACGGGCACGAGCAGCCGACTTCGCGGTGTTCGTCGCCGACACCGATGAGGACGTGCGCGCCGAGGTCAGCCTGGCGCGGAGCCTGGCCAAGGACGTCGACGGGCTCATCCTCTGCTCCACGCGCATGGGCGAGGCGGAGCTGCGCTCCCTGGCGGCCGACAGCAGGGTGGTCCTGATGAATCGGCGCGCCAACGGGATCCCCGGCGTCACCGTCGACAACGTCGGTGGGATGCTGCGAGCCGTCACACATCTCGCGGCACTTGGCCATCGCCGGATCGGCTACATCGCCGGGCCGGCGAACTCGTGGTCGAGCCGGGAACGGCTACGCGGGTTGCCACCTGCTGCGGACGCGGCCGACGTCGAGGTGGTGGAGTTCGGCAACTTCTCGCCGCACGTCACGAGCGGTGTCGCCGCCGCCGACCTGGTGCTCGCCTCCGGCGTCACCGCTGTCATGGCGTACAACGACGTCGTCGCTCTCGGACTGATCAGCAGGTTCAGCACCCGAGGGGTTGGTGTCCCCGAACGGATCAGTGTCGTCGGATGTGACGACATCGCGTTGTCGGAGATGAGCAACCCGTCGTTGACGACAGTGGCGCTGCCGAAGGAACAGGCTGGCCGCGCGGCGGTCGACCTGTTGCTCAGATTGCTCGACGACGACCCTCGCGAGGAGTCGGTCGACATCGAGCTGGACACGCATCTCGTCGTGCGTGCGTCGACCGGCCCTCCGCCCGCCACCTGATCTGACGCAGCTTGAGCACCGGGCGTGAACGTACGAGTCGTCCCCAGTGACCAGGGCGGCCTGCATCGGTCGCACATGTTGACGGATCGTACAAACGTTTTCAGACTGCGCTGCACTGGATCCGCCCAGGGAGGTGCGGGATATGCCACTCGTCGTGTGTCGACCGAGTCACGGACAACAGGTCAGCCGAGTGGGTGGGAGGCCGGCGCGCGGCGTGCGGCGCCTTCTCCGCGTTGGCAATGCCGCGCTGACCGCCCTGGTCGTCACACCCCTGGTACTCGCACCCCTGCTGGCCGGTGACCAGGTCCCGCAGATGGCGGCGGCCCACGCCGTACCGGTCTCCGAAGCCCAGGCCGCTTCACTGTCCGCGGCCCAGCAGGGGCTCCGCTTCGTGTCGCCGACGACCGACCGGTTGCGCGCCCTGGTCGACCTCGAGGTCGCCGCGCCGACCGGTACCACCGCAGTGCGGTTCTCCGTCGACGACGTTCAGCTGGCCGAGCTGACCGACCTCTACGCGACACGCACCCAGACGGAGCCGGTCTGGCGTACGGCCACGGACGTGGGTTGGCTGCGGCCCGGCACGCACGTGGTCCGCGCGGAGGCCGACACCCCGAACGGTGTCGTCCGTGTCGAGCGGGAGGTCATGACGTCGTGGGAGCCGCCCGGCAAGGGCATCAGCCCACTGACGGGTGGGTGGCGGTTCGCGTCCGAGAGCGAGCTGCCCGACGGCGACCTCGCGGGGGCGACCCCGCCCGCCGTGAAGCCGGGCTACCGCGACCGTGACTTCGCGACGGTGATGGTGCCGAACTCCTTGGGTGCGGTGGCCGACCGCTACAACGATTGGAATGGCCTGCTGGGTGTGTACCGCCGGGTCGTGAAGCTGGACGAGCCGGCGGCAGGGGAGCAGACAGCGATCGTACTCGAGTCCTGCTACTGGCACTGCCGGGTCTTCGTCAACGGCCAGAGGGTCGGCGAGACGAGGGGCGGCTATCTGCCGGAGCGGTTGGACATCACCGGCGCGGTCGTATCCGGTGACAACACCGTCGCCGTCGTCGTGGACCACCGCCTGTCGACCATGGGCGTGTTCTCCCGCATCAACGAGTTCTACTGGAACTGGGGCGGACTCCTGCAGGAGGTGCGGATCGAGCGGACCCCGGAGGTGGCGCTGGTCGATCTGCGCGCCGAGGGTTCGGCCGACGGCACGCTGACGCTGCGCGCCACCGGCGTGAACGGGACCACGGCCGCCCGCGCGGTCGACGCGACGGTGACGGTGGACGGGCCGGACGGTGCACGCGCCCTGGCGCCGCAGCCGGTCACGTTCGAGGTTCCCGCCGGTGGCGGCGAGGCGGCGCCGGCCCGCCTGACGGTGCCCGAGCCTGACTTGTGGGACGCCGACGATCCGAACCTCTACACAGTGCGACTGGAACCGGTGAGCACGGCGAACACCAGTGCGCTGGTGGAGCGAGCCGGATTCCGCGACGTACGGGTCGAGGGCTCCGACGTCCTCCTCAACGGCAACGTCGTCAGCAACCTGCAGGGCTTCAACCGCCATCGCGACTACCCGGGCCTCGGGCGTACCCAGCCGGACGGCCTGGCCCGCCGCGAGCTCGGTCAGTTGCGCGCCAAGGGCTTCGGCATCTACCGGCCCGCGCACTATCCCGCGACGCCGGGCGAGCTGGATGTCGCCGATGAGCTGGGTCTGCTGGTGATCGAGGAGATCAACGTCTCCGGCCTGTCTGGTCCGGAGCTCGACACCTCCGAGGTGATGGCGTTCGGTGCCGACCGGCTGACCCGGATGATCCGCCGCGACCGCAGCCACCCGAGTGTCATCGCCTGGTCGGTCGGCAACGAAAACCTCACCGAGGACACCCGCGCGGTGCCGTACGTCCGCGACACGATCGCGACCGGCCGTGCGCTCGATCCGACCCGGCTGTACACCCAGGTCAGCCACCGCGGCGACCGCGACCTGACGTACGACTACCAGGACCTGCTGACCGCGAACTTCTACGCCGGCTGGTACACGAACCGCGCGGCCACCGAGCTGGGCAGCGACCCGGTCGAGTCGATCGGCGGCCTCCTGGACCGGGTCCAGGCGTACGGCGGGGGCAAGCCGATCCTGCTGTCGGAGTACGGCGCGGAGGCGGTCAAGGACCGCCCGGGCACGGGCAAGGGCACCGAGGTCTACCAGGGGCACGTCGTCGACGAGCACAACCGGCTGCTCAACGATCGCCCACACCTGCTGGGCAAGATGTACTGGACGTCGACGGAGTTCTGGTGCCGCCCCGACTGGAGCGGCGGCAACCCCGAGCCGATCCCGCCGTTCCACGCGAAAGCCCTCCGGACCCTCGACCGCGACGACAAGCTGGCGTGGCGGGTGATGTTCTCTCCGGTACGCCTCACCAGGACCTCGGTGCTCGAAGCGCCGGCCGGACAGCAGACCACCCTGATCGCGCGGATCACCGTCAGCGATATCAAGGGACGCGCCACCAGTGGCCGGTTGGTGGTCGATGCGCCCGACGGGTTCACGGCCGAGCCCGCGGAACAGTCGTTCAGCGTCAAGGCGGGGGGTGCCGCGACGCTCGACGTGCGGCTGCGGGGGACGCTGGCCGAGGGTGTGGAGTCGGTCGGCGGGCTGGTCCGCGCGGTGGTCGACGACGACACAGAGGCGCAGCCGCGGCCGCTCACCGTGCGCCGCGCCGACGTCGTACCGCATCCCGTCGGCGACAGCTTCGACACCGCAACCCTCGACGCCGGGTGGACGATCGTGCGGGAGGACCCGACCGGCTGGAGCCTGGACGACCGCCCCGGGTCGCTCCGCCTGTCGACGCTGGCCGGTGACCAGACCGGTGCGGCGAACGATGGTAGGAACCTCTTCCTGCGCGACGCAACGCCGGCTTCGGACTTCACCGCCAGTGCCGACGTCACCGCCGACCTGGACGCCGACGGCCAGCGGATCGCCCTGGTCGCCCATGCCGGAGACGACGACTACGTCGACGTCGCCCTGGCGTCGAACGAGGGCGAGCCGAGCATCGAGTTCACCCACGAGGTCGGCGGCCAGATCGAGAACCGTGCGGTCGTTCCGGTCAACACAGACGCTGACAACGCGACTCTCCGGCTGGTCCGTCGTGGTGATCTCGTGAGCGCGGAGTACTCCACCGACGGCACGGTCTGGTACCAGGTCGGCGCAGCCGAGCTGCCGGGCACCGTCCGGGTCGGCCTGCAGGCGTCCGGCGGCCGGTCGCAGCCACCGCCGCCCGTGGTGTCGGCGTACGTGGACGCCTTGAGGGTCCTCGTCGCCGGCCAGGTCACGGTGGACCGCCTCGACCCGGTCCTGCCGATGATCGGCACCGAGCCCAACACCGTGGGGGTGACGGTCAGCAACTCCCGCGCCGAGCCGGCCGAGGTGACCGCGAGCATCGGCGTACCGGACGGCTGGAGCAGCGGGACGGTGACCGCCACGATCGAACCGTTCGGGTCCGCCGAGATCCCGGTACCGGTCACGCCCCCGCTGGCGCCGGACGTCGGCGTCACCCTGACGGCTCAGGTCAGCGCGGAGGGCCTTCAGGTGTACGGCTCGGCCGGCGCGAACGTCGTCACGACGCCCCCCGCCACGGCCACCGCTCTCGCACTGGACGCGGGCGTCGCCGCGAGCCCGCTTGTGGACGGCTACGACCGGCTGACGCCCGCCGACACCTGGCAACCGGAGCGAGGCTTCGGCTGGGTCGGCGACCCGCCGGAGGCACGGGACCGCGGCGAGTCGCGCTGGTGTGGCGACGACTGCGACAAACCCGAGCTGGACGACCTGCGGCGGGACTTCGCCCTCGACCGCATCACGCCCACCACACTGCGGCTGTCCGTGCCGGCCGGCGTCCACCAGGCGTACGTGCTCGCCGGCGACGCGACGAGCTCGGCGGGCGACACGATCATCAGCGACCTGAACGGCACAGTGCTCGACCAGGTAGGAGGCACGCAGTCCGCGGGCGAGTTCACCTGGCTGACGTTCCCGGTGGACGGAGGGGCCGGCGGCCGCGACGTCGACCTGGTGATCAGCGGCGCAGGTGGCACCTACTGGCGGATGAACGCCCTCGTCTTGGTGCCAGCGTCCACGAGCGGAGGCGGTGCCGGCCATGAGTGAAAGGCCGCGTGAGCTTTGGACCCGGCGGCGGTTCCTCGCCGGCACCGCTCTCACGGGCACGGGCGTGGCATTGGCGGGCAGCTCCTTGCTCGATTCCGCGGCTGCCGAGGCCGCGTGGGTCATGCTTGCGGCGCCACCGGAGGAGGACGGCTACGAGCTGTGGCTGCGGTACCGACTGCTGGTGGACCGGCCTGACCTGCTGTCGTCGTACCGGCAGACCTTGACCCACGTCGTGGCGCCACCCGCCGGTGGGACGGCAGTGGAACGTTCGGCAGTTAGGGAGTTGCGACGCGGCCTCACCGGCATCCTCGGCAGGCCGGTCCCGCAGACGACAGCGCCCGACGGCGACGGCGCGCTCATCCTGGGGACGCCGGAGTCCTCGCCACTTGTCGCCGCCCACGCCGACGCCGCCGAGCTGCGGCAGCTCGGCCCGGAGGGCTTCGTGCTGCGGCGAAGCACGGTGAACGGTGCGGCCGCGGTACTGCTCGCGAGCGAGGGCGCGCGCGGAGTGCTGTACGGCGCGTTCCACCTGCTGCGGTTGCTGCAGACGTACCGGCGGATCGACCGACTGGACGTGGCCGAACGCCCGGCCAACCCGCTCCGCCTCGTCAACCACTGGGACAACCTCGACCGCTCGGTGGAGCGCGGGTACGCAGGCTCGTCGATCTTCGCCTGGGACGACCTGCCGAACCTCGACCCGCGCTACACCGACTACGCCCGGGCGCTCGCCTCGGTCGGGATCAACGGGACCGTCGTCAACAACGTCAATGCCAATGCGGCGTTCCTGGCCTCGGAACGCCTGCCCGGCCTCGCCGCCCTCGCCGGGGTGTTCCGCGAGTGGGGCGTGACGTTCCACCTCTCCGCCAACTACGCCAGCCCGATCGTCCTGACGAGGGACGATGCCGAACCGATCGAGACCGCCGACCCGTTCGACCCGCGGGTGCAGGCGTGGTGGCGCGACAAGGTCGACGAGATCTACGCCCTCATCCCCGACTTCGGCGGCTTCCTCGTCAAGGCCAACTCCGAAGGACAGCCCGGGCCGCTGGACTACGGCCGGACGCACGCCGACGGTGCGGACATGCTCGCCGAGCTCGTCGCGCCGTACGACGGCATCATCATGTGGCGGTCGTTCGTCCACGAGGGGTTCGGCGACTGGGCGGAGTACCAGCACCGGGCGTTCGCCCCGCTCGACGGCGACTTCGCCGCCAACGTGGCAGTGCAGACCAAGAACGGTCCGATCGACTTCCAGGTCCGCGAGCCGGTCAATCCGTTGTTCGGTGCGCTACCGCAGACCAACCAGATGATCGAGCTGCAGATCACCCAGGAGTACACCGGCCACTCCACGCACCTGTGCTATCTCGTCCCGCAGTGGAAGGAAGTCCTCGACTTCGACACCCATACGCAGGGGACTGGCCCGACCGTCGCCAGCATCGTGGACGGGTCTGCGTACGGACAGACCATGGTGGGTTTCGCCGGCGTCGTGAACTTCGGCGACGAGCGCAACTGGACCGGCCATCACCTCGCCGCCGCCAACACCCACGGCTACGCCCGCCTCGCCTGGAACCCGGCCCTGGGCGCGGACGAGATCGCCGAGGAATGGGTACGGATGACGTTCGGCTCCGGTGCGCAGGTCGTCGAGACCCTTAGGGGACGACCGTAAATTACATGGGCGTGACTCTGTAGCGATCTACTCGTTGTGGGGGCATGGTTACAGAGCGGGGGGTCGCGGAGAAGCTTGCTGTGCTCAAGCTGCATCTGGACGAGCGGC
>JBOHED010000635.1:0-6454 GCA_050700915.1 Actinopolymorphaceae bacterium
TCGTCCCGTCGGTGGCCAATCCGTTCTGGGGCAGCTTCGCGCGGACGGTGGAAGCGGAGGCACTCCGCGACCAGCAGCAGGTCCTGCTGTGCAACAGCGAACGCGATCCCGACCGCGAACACGACTATGTGGAGGAGCTGTGGGCGGGAGGCGTCCGCTCCGTGATTCTGGGGACGTCGCTGCCGTCCCTGGACCACCTGCGGGCGTTCACCGAACGCGGCCTCCGGCTGGTGGCGTTCGACCGCGAAGGCCAGAAGGGTGACCCTGCAGATCTCGTGAGCGTGAGCGTCGACAACCAACGCGGCGGCTACCTTGCGACCAAACACCTGTTGTATCTCGGCCACCGTCGGATCGGTTTCGTCTCCGGCGCGATCGCCACGGTCAGCAGGGTGCGCCGCCTAGCCGGCTATCGCGCGGCTCTGTCCGAGGCACGAGTCCGGTATCGCAAGCGACTCGTATGGGCCAACCCTGGCAGGGGATTCGGCGACAGCGAGAGCGCCGAGCTCGGCCGGCAGGGGCTGACAGCCCTTCTCCAGTTGGCGGAACCGCCCACGGCGGTCGTCACGATCAACGACATGTACGCGATCGGCGCCTGCGCGGCGGCCCGCGACGCCGGACCCGACCTCTCGATCGTCGGCTTCGACGACATCCCCATCGCCGCGCTCTACAACCCCACGCTCACGACGATTCGGCAACCACTCGCCGAGATGGCGCGGTTCACCCTCGACGCCATCCGTACGCCACCGGGCACCACACCGAGATCGTTGGTGGCGGCTCCCCAGCTGGTGGCGCGCGCGTCCACCGCACGACTCAGCGCTCGACCCGAGAAGAAGGTGTCCTGATGCGGACGGTCCTGTTCACCAAGCTCTTCCAGTCCCGCGACGTCGACGAGGCGGGAGCCACTGCCGCCGAGCTGGGCTTCGACGGGATCGATCTGCTCGTCCGGCCGGGAGCGACGGTCGATCCCGCCGACCCGCGGGGTATAGCGAAAGCCGTCCAACGCCTGCGGGAGCACGGCCTGTCCGTGCCCATCGCCACCACCGACCTCACCGATCCCGACAAGTTTCCGGCCGACGCCGTGTTGGGCGCGTGCGCCGATGCGGGCATCGAGCAGATCCGGCTGGGCTACTGGGCCTACAAACCGACAGTCAGGTCGTACGCCGACACTCTCGCCGCCGCGCGCGGGCACCTCACCCGGCTGGCGGCGCTAGCCGACCAGCATGGCGTCCGCCTGACGATCCAGCTGCACGGCGGGACGGTCCACGCGTCCGGGGCGCTGACGCGTGTATTGCTCGACGGTCACGCGCCAGAGTTGGTCGGTGCCTACCCCGATCCGGGCAACCAGGTGATGCAGGACGGCCGCGAGGACTGGCGGATGACCCTCGAGATCCTCCAACCCTGGTTGGCATGTGTCGGTGTCAAGAACGGCGGCTGGTTCACGGGTCACACGACCGACAACGGGCAGCGGGAATGGCATTCGGACTGGCTCGGGCTCGCCGACGGCATGGTGCCGTGGGCGCAGATCCTCCCGCACCTGCAGGCGATCGGGTTCACCGGGCCGTTGACGCTGCACAGCCACTACGAGGTGCCGTACGACCAGGTGATCGACCAGACCCGCACCGATCTTCGCTACGTCAAGCGCCTCTTGACAGACCCAAAGAGTGCGGGAGCGGCCGCATGAGCGGCAATGCGGCCCTCGCCGGCAAGGTCGTCCTGGTTGCCGGTGCGAGTAGCGGCATGGGGCGTGCGACGGCGATCGCGGCGGCCGCGGCGGGCGCCAGCGTCGTCCTCTTCGCTCGTCGCGCGGAAATCCTTACCGAGGTGGCGAAAGCGATCGAGGATGACGGCGGCACGGTGACCACACAGGTCGGTGACGCCACGGATGCGTCAGCGGTCGAGGCAGCCGTCGATGCGGCCGTCCAGACGTACGGACGAATCGACGTCCTGGTCAACAGCGTGGGCACCAACATCAGACAGCGTGCCCTGACCTCACTCACACCCGCCGGCTGGCGGGAACTGATGACCACCAATCTCGACGCGGCGTACGTCCTCACCATGTCGGTGCTGCCGGTGTTCCGGCGGCAGCGGGACGGGCTCCTGATCCACATCACGTCGTCAGCCGCGAGGAAGCCGGACGCCTCCGGCGTCGGATACCAAGCCAGCAAGGCGGGAGTCGCCGCGCTGGCCCACGCGACGATGGAGGAGGAACGCGCGAACGGGATCCGGGTATCGGTGCTCTACCCGGGACTCACCGACACGCCCATGGTCGAACTGCGGCCGACGCCACCCAGGCCGGAGATGCTGGCCAAAGCGTTGCAGCCGGACGATGTGGCGCGGATGTGCTTCGCCGTGATGACGTTGCCCGCCCGTGCGTACGTGCCCGAGCTTGTCCTGTATCCGGTCCGGTCCTGAACGCCGTCCGCGGCCCTGTGGCCGACAGCTGCAGCGGCGAAGCCGTACGCGCGGATTCGATCGCACCATCATGGGAGGACGACAGTGACCGGTGAAAGCCCTTCGGGTGTAGCGGTTCTGCTCACCGCGGACACCAGGTCGATGGTGCTGACCGACGACGCGGAGCACCGCCTCACGGCCCTTGGAGACGTGCGGTGGGCGGAGGGCCCTGCCGACACGTGGGACCTTCCGGAGCTGCTGGAGGTAGCTGTCGCGTGCCTGACTGGCTGGGGGACTCCGCGGCTGGACGACGACCTCCTCGCGAAGTGTCCTGACCTGGCGCTCGTCGCGCACTCGGCGGGCAGTATCCGCAATCTCCTTCCTCAGCAGGCGGTCGGCTCCAGGGTGATGGTCTGTCAGGCTGCCGCGTTGATCGCCGACTCCGTCGCGGAGTTCGTGATCGCGCAGATTTTTGCCTGGCTTCGCGAACTCCACCTGCACGATCGAGGTCTACGCGAGGGAGCCGGATGGATGGAGCTTCGTACCCGCCACCCGGGTCGGCTGCTGGGCGCGCAGACGGTCGGCGTGGTCGGTGCCAGTCGTACCGGGCGGGCCGTGATCCAACTGGTGAAGGCGTTCGGCTCGACGGTGGTGGTGAGCGACCCACTGCTGGCAGCGGACGAGGCCGCCGCGCTCGGGGTCACGCAAGTCGACCTTGACACCCTGCTCGAACGCAGTGATGTCGTGACCCTGCACGTGCCGCTGCTGCCGTCGACCCGCAACCTGCTCGGTGCATCCGAACTCGGCCGACTCCGCGACGGGGCCCTGCTGGTCAACAGCGCCCGAGGCGGCCTGATCGAGCCGGCCGCGTTGCTGGCCGAACTGCGGTCCGGGCGGATCCGCGCCGCACTCGACGTGTTCCCCGCCGAACCGTTGGAGATCGGCAGCGAATGGCGGGAGCTGCCGAACGTGGTCATCTCTCCACACAGTGCGGGTCATACCCTCGACTCCCAGCGCCGGCAAGGCGACGCGATGGTCGACGAGATCGTACGGTTCCTCCGCAAGGAACCCTTGCACTACGCCGTCTCCGCCGTACACGTGGAGATCCTCGCCTGACCCGGCGGGCGGACTCGACGCCTGAGCGGAACGCCGACCAGGGACACGAGACATTGGAGGAGTACGCATGCAGATCGACCTGAGCGGTAAGGCCGCACTCGTCACCGGAGGAGCCGTCGGAATTGGCCGGGGGGTCGCACTCGCGCTCGCCCGGGCCGGTGCCGACGTCGCGGTCACCTATCGCAGCCATGACGGCGCAACGGTGGCGGCGGAGATCGCCGCACTGGGTCGGCGGTCCGCTGCGTACGCCCTGGATGCCACGGACAGCACGGCGGTCGACGCGGTGGTCGACCAGGCAGCGGCCGCTTTGGGCGGGCCGATCGCGATTCTCGTCAACAACGCTGGCGGGCTGCTCGGCCGGCTGCCGATCGTCGACATATCCGACGAGCACTGGCACCAGGTGATCGACGTCAACCTGTTCAGCGCGTTTGCCTGCAGCCGCGCGGTGCTGCGGTCGATGCCGGACGGCGGCCGGATCATCAACATCTCTTCGGTCGCGGGCCGCAACGGCGGCGGGAAGGGTGCGGCCGCGTACGGCGCGGCGAAGGCGGGGATGCACGGGCTGACCCGGGGGCTCGCGAAGGAGGTCGGCCCGAGGGGGATCACCGTCAACGCGGTCGCTCCAGGGCTCATTCTGGACACGCCGTTCCACGAGGAGTTCACGCCGCAGGTCGAGCAGCAGGCGGCGATCGGGGGTACGCCGTTGCGGAGGGCCGGCTTCCCCGACGACTGCGCGGGCGCTGTGCTGTACCTCGCGTCGGACCTCGGATCGTTCTGCACGGGCTCGGTCATCGACCTCAACGGAGGTACGTACTTCAGCTGATCCAGCGGTACGAACGTCGGCAGATCGCGTCGGCGTTCAGCTGATCCAGCGAGGGCCCTTCCTTCATGATCATGAAGGCGTTCGGGAATATAGCGCCTGTTTCTCTTCATGATCATGGAATCGGCCTTGTTTCACAGGGTTTTCGGGTCGGGTTGTCGGTGGTCACCTCTATGGTTGGATCATGGAAACGGGCACCGGTACCGCGACCGGAGCGGCCATGACGTTGACGTTGCCGCCGAAGATGTACGTCACCATGGTCGCCGAACTCGTCGCCCATCCGGGCCACATGTTGGCGAAGTACGTCAGGATCGCGAAGACGAGTCCCCAGTGCTTCCACAGCCGACTGAAGCCGGTCAACGCCGTCTCACCGGTCGCGAGGGTGTAGCGCTCGATCTCCATGTTGAGGAACCACTGCGTCACCACGCCGATGACCGCGCCCCAGAGGAAGACCAGGCCGACCTGGGACACCATGTACGGCCAGAGGATGAACTCGCCGGACGCGAGTCCGACACCGGCGCCGACCAGACCAGGCCCGATGATCCGCCAATTGTCGGTCGGAGCGGTCGGCAGGTCGCGGACCTCAACGCCAGGCAGGTGGCGGGTGGAGAGCGTGGTGGTGGCCGCGCCACCACCGCCGGCCGGGTTCCTGCTGGCCGGGTTGCTGCTGGCTGGGTTGCTGTTGGCTGGGTTGCGTCGGGGTGTGCTGCCGGGATCGGTCGAACCGGGCTCAGTCGCCACGGTGCGTCGTCCCTCCTCTGCGTGATCCGCCTCTCCGGCCGGCCGCCCCCGGCCGGCGGTCCTCTTTACCCCCGCACGTCACGACTTAGACTCAGGATTCGCACGGGGCGCCGAATGCCTGTGCGTACGGCCGGATCGGGTGAAGTCGACGACCATGGAGGTGCACGGGTGAGCCTGGCGGAAGCGATGAAGGCGTGCCCGGCGATCGCGATCCTGCGGTCGTCGTCGGCCGCGCGCTACGGCGAGGTCAGCGATGTCGTGGTGGCGGCGGGATTCCGAGCGGTGGAGTTCACGTTCAGTGCCCCCGACGTCACCGACGCGCTCCGCGCCTATGCCGCGCGCAAGCCGGACGACGTCGCTCTCGGTGCCGGCACCGTGACGACAGTGGAGCAGGCCCGCACGGCGGTCGACGCCGGGGCGACGTACCTGATCTCACCTGCCGTGTGCGTGGAGGTGATCGAGGAAGGCGTCCGGCTCGGCGTCCCCGTGTTGCCGGGAGCGCTGACCCCGACCGAGATCCTCCAAGCGTGGCGGGCCGGTGCCACGATGGTGAAGGTGTTCCCAGCGTCGGCGATGGGTGGACCGGCGTACCTCAAGGCCGTCCGCGGCCCGCTGCCGGAGATCCCGTTGGTGCCGACCGGCGGGATTGACGCCGACAACGCCGGGGCCTACTTTGCGGCCGGGGCCGTCGGTGTCGGGGTGGGCAGCCCGTTGGTGGCCGACGCGTGTGAGCCGGGTGGTGACCTCGACGCGTTGGCCGGACGAGCGCGTGCGCTGGTGGCCGCGGTGAACACGGCAGGAGGTACGCGGTGACCGAGCATCTGGATCGGGCCGTAACGGCGGAACCGCAGGATCCCCTCAGGGCGGATGGCGGGGATGGCGGTACTGGAGCGGACGACGTGGCGGGCGTCGATGTCGTCACGCTCGGCGAGACGATGGGCCTCGTCGCCGCCACCCGCACCGGGTCCTTCTCGGTCGGGTCGCCGGCCACGATCTCGTTCGGTGGCGCGGAGACCAACGTCGCGATCGGACTCAGCCGGCTCGGCCACACCACCGCCTGGATCGGGCGGCTCGGCGCCGACCCGGTGGGCACCCTTGTCCACGACGCCTTGCGGGCCGAGGGCGTCGACGTCTCGTGGGTACGCCGAGCGTCAGACGTAGCCACCGGGTTGATGCTGCGCGAGCACCGCACCGCCGACCGCGTACGCGTGAGCTACTACCGGCGCGACCTCGCAGGATCGCGAGTCGGTCCCGACGATGTGGACTCGGGGTTGGTGGGGTCGGCGCGGGTGCTGCACCTGTCCGGCATCACACCCGCGCTGTCGGAGTCGGCGCGGGCGGCGGTCTTCCGTGCGGTGGAGCTGGCCCGCGAGTCCGGCGTACTCG
>JBOHED010000636.1:0-2975 GCA_050700915.1 Actinopolymorphaceae bacterium
GTGGTCGGCCCGGTGTTCTCTTCGGCCGGGAAGTACCACGACGTCTGTGGAACAAGGGGAATCTGGGTGGCATGGCGTACGGCATCCATGAACTTCGTTCCCCACGCCTCGTCCGGAGAGCTGGGCAGCGCCTCGACGATGCCCGCGAAGATCGGCGTGACGTTGGCCCAGTCGTAGATCCGACGCGGGTCCTCGGTCTGGTCGAAGATCGCCTTCTTCTGCAGGATGTAACCGTCACCGGACATGTACGTGTGCAGGTTGACCGCGGCGTCGAGGGCGGCGTCGTCGAGGTCGGGCGAGTAACTCAGCAGGTCGGTCTGACCTTGTGTGGTACCGATCCGGCCGTTGGAGCCGATCGGCTGTGTCATCCAGCCGACGAGCTCCTCCAGTGGCTTGTCGAACCGCTTCTCCATGACGACGTTGGTCGTGTCCTCGTCAGGACTGTTGGTGAAGAAGACCATCGAGTTGTTGTGCATCGCGGCCGTGCCGCCGATGAACGCGTTCCAGATGTCGGGGTCGGCCAGGGTGACGTCGGCCAGCACCGACTTGTCCTCGAAGATCATTCCGCGGACACCCTCGACGAGCGGGACCCACGTGTCGGCATTCGTGGTGTAGTCCCACGTCCAGTTCCAGCTCGTCTCCGGTGCAGGGATCTCGGTGAACATCCCCATGCCGTCGGCAGCCATCCGCATGCCGAGTCCCCAGCTCTGCAGGCCGATGCCCTTGCGCTTGCCGCTGGTGAGACCCTTGGGCTCGCGTACGTCGTCCCACGTCCAGTCGGGCGTGGGTTCCTTCAACCCCAGCTCGTTGATCAGGTCGAGGCGGTAGTGGATCCCGGTGCCGCAGTTGTAGGCGAGGGGTGCCGCGTAGTACTTCCCGTCGATCTCCCAGCCGTCCCAGATCGGCTTGGCGTAGTCGGCGAGTTTGTCGTGGAGCTTGTGCTTCTCCAGGTGTTCGGTGACATCGGCGACGAGGCCCTTCACCATGGCCGCCTTGACCGCGGTGCGGTTCCAGCCGCCGACCACGTCTCCGGGAAACATCGACGGTGCGGTGCCACCGGCGAGGGACGTGACGAGGAGCTCCTGGTCGTCGGTGTCGAAGTCGAGCCGCTTGATCGTGATGCCGGGATTCTTCTTGCTCCACGCGGACAGGGCGTCGGCGTAGGCGTCGAGCGTTGGATTTGCTTTGCGCTCCGCCGCGGTCGGCATGGGTCCGTACGGCCGGTTGCCGGTCGTCAACACGATGTCGGAACCGCCCGATCCACCGCCGTCCTTGCTACAGGACGCCAGGACACCGCCGGTCATCGCGAGCACTCCGCCCGCCGCCATACCCTTCAGCAGCGAACGCCGTGAGGTGAGGCGGTCGTGGATCGTCATGGTGGTAAGAACCTCCTGGGTTCTCATGCCTTCGCTGAAGACGTGTGATCGAGGAGTTCGGACCAGGCGCTCCCTGGCTCGTCGCGCTCGTTGTGCTCGTCGTGCTGGCTCCCTGGTCGGGTGTCGCTGGAGACGTCTCGCCGCCACACCCGGCCGCCGGTGAGCAGGGCGTGGAGTCGGCCCTGCCAGAGGTAGATGTCGAGGACCTCGGCCGCTGGTATCCCGTCGTCGAGCCGGACCCCGACCTCCCCGTCGGCGACCGACCAGATCGCGCCAGGGGTCAGGACGGCGAGTCCGTTGCTGTCTCCGGCGACCGCGCGGATCCCGTCGTCGAGCTCAGCCCAGCGCGTCCAGCGGCCGTCGTCGTCCCGGGCGCACAGGGCGCGACCGAGGCTCACCAACGGCGGGTCGGCGACGGATCTGACGACCGGCCACGGGGTCTCCGCCCGCACCTCTCGCGACCAGGAGGCGCCCTCGTCGGTCGACGCCCAGAGCTGGATGGCACCCATCCGCGGGTCGCGGGTCGCCGCGAGCACCACGTCCGTGGTGACCTGCAGAGTGACGAGCGGGAGGACGCCGAAGGGCGCGGGCACGGTCTGCCAGCTGATCCCGTTGTCGGTCGTACGCAGCAGCTGGTGGCCATGTCGGGCGGGCGCTGCCAGTCCGAACCCGTCGGGTCGGAACGACAGAACCCCCACATGCCCATCCTCGCCGGGCACCACCGCCGCCCACCCAGGATCGGCGTCGTCGTCGGTACGCCTGAAGAGGCCCGCCGGACCCGAGGTGATCAGCGCGTCGTCGGGCGTGGCCGCGACCGCTGTCAGGGGGAACGGAGCATCGGCGAGAGCAGACCAGGTGCCGGTGGCAGGACCGGGCGCGGATCGAAGCCGGACCACACCCGAGCGTCCACCCGCCACCACCGGCCGGCCACGGACGACGAGCAACCGGTCGAGGTCATGGGTCGGGGGTGCCGGAACGGGTCGCCAGGACGCACCCGCGTCGAGGCTCACGACCAGGCCATCGGCGGTCCCCGCGTATACGGCCCCGGCGTGTGGAGCCAGGCAGAAGACCGCCAGCGGCGGGCCCGCGGTATCGGCGTCGCCGGCGGTGTCAGCGGGGTCGGAGGCATCGGCAGTCTCGGCGGTGTCCGTTCCGGCCCGGACCCAGGTAGCGCCGGCGTCGAGGGACCGCCAAAGCCCGGTGTCGGTCGTTCCCACGATCAGGGTCCCGCCATGGACCCCCACCATTGCGGTCACCTGGCCCGGGACCGTCCCGCCCGGCGTCCACGTCCGTCCGCCGTCGCGGGAGGTGAGCGCCCGCCCCGACTCGCTCACGGCGGCGAGCAGGTCGTCGGAGTACGCGATCGCCGCGACCGCCACTCCTTGCGTACCCGCGCATCGCCGCCACGCCTTCACGCTCGCGGTCGCCGCGTAGACACCGTCGGCCGTCCCCGCAAGCACACTCCCGGCAGGACCGACACAGAGTGCGCTCACCTCGTGGTCATCGAGCCCGAAGCTGACCGGTGCCCAGGACCGGCCGCGGTCCAGGCTGCGGAGTACGCCGTCGCCAAGAGTGCCGGCCAGCAGTACGCCCGTGTCG
>JBOHED010000637.1:0-6468 GCA_050700915.1 Actinopolymorphaceae bacterium
CGCTCGCCCCGGTCGCCGCGGTGCAGAACCAGTTCCACATCCACGCGAGAACCGATACCGACGTTCTCGCGCAGTGCGAACAAGAGGGCATCGCCTACGTGCCGTACTTCCCGCTCGGTGGCGGGAAGGAACGGATCGACCCAGCGCGCCTCGCCGACGTCGCGGCCCGCCACCACGCAACCACCGCGCAGATCGCCCTGGCCTGGCTACTCGCCACCTCGCCGGTAACACTGGCCATCCCAGGGACCAGCTCCCTCGACCACCTGACCGAGAACGTCGGGGCGGCCGCCCTTCAACTCACCTCCAAAGATCTCGCCACGCTGACAAAGCAAGACCCGGTGTGACCACCCGCGGCCCGCGCAATTCAGCATGCGGTTCGACGGCTGGTATGGCAGTGTGACGGGCGTGCTCACAGAGTTGCACCTTCATCTGTACGGCTGTGTCCGCCCGCTCGATCTGCTTCGTCAGCTGGCGAGCCGCGACCGGATCATGTGGGACCAGTACGACGCCGAGATGAATGCTGCGTACGGCATCGTCCCGCCGGCCCGGCAGGTGGTCGAACGGTTTCGTCAGGGAGACGCCAAGGCGGCTGCCGAGTTCGAGGAACTGTTCGTGTTCGGCGACGACGACGCCGGAAACTTCGACCGGTTCCAGGCCAAGTTCAGGTTGCTGACGGCGGGGTCGGCGCTCAACGATCCCGATGCAGGGCTGGCCGAACACGCGGCGGAGTTGGCCGGATTCGTGGCCGGGATGCGGGCGGACCACGTCCGGCAGGGGATCTCCTACGCCGAACAGCGCATCCTGCTCGGCGTGGACCTCGACACGCCGCGAAACCGGGCCGTGCTCGACACACTGCTGCATGCGTACGACAACGACGACGGTGGGCTCACCGAGCGCCTGGCCATCTCATTGGCCCGTTCGAACCCCTGGCCGGGTTGGGAGTTGGTGCAGGAGATCGCACTCGGACCCCACGGCGACGTGCTGACCGGGATCGACTTCTGCCACATCGAGGAGGGCCATCCACCGAAGGACGCCGCCGCTATCTTCGAAGCGGTGCAGGGATTCAACGCCGCCCATCCCGAGCGCGCGCTGGCGATCCTTTACCACGTGGGGGAGAGCTTCCGTGACAAGAGCCTCGAGAGCGCCGTCCGGTGGGTGCAGGAAGCGGCGGAGTTCGGCGCGCACCGGTTGGGTCATGCGATCGCGCTCGGGATCGACCCCGACGTCTACGGCGTCCACGTCCGTCAGGAGCCCGTCACCGAACGCAGGGACCAGATCGGCTACGACCTGCACCACTGTGCGGGCCTGCGCGCGGCCGGTGTTCCCGTTGACCTCGCTGCCCTTCGGGCCGAGCTTGCGGACATCGCCGGAAAGCCCGACGACACGTCGGTCACGATCACCTACGACGCGGCACGACTCGAGGACGTACGCCGCCGGCAGGCGTACGCGATGAGCTGCGTCCGCGCCACCGGTGCGGTCGTCGAGGTGTGCCCGACGTCCAACCGGAGAATCGGCGGCATCGACGATCCTGCCCACCATCCGGTCCACCGGTTCCTGGCTGCCGGGTTGCCGGTCGTCGTTTCCTCCGACGATCCCGGCATCTTCGGCACCACACTGGGCGACGAGCTCGACTGGGTGTGCACGCACACCGGTGGTGGTGCCGAGCTCCGCGCGACCCTGATCGAAACCGCCTGGAGCAGCCGCTCCGAGCTGCTCTCCGGACGCCTGAACCAGTAGCGGGTACGACGCCTACTGCTCCGTGCGTACGCGGCAGCGCAGGACGTTCCACGACACCGGAGCGAGTCGTGCGGTCACCGCGGAGTTCTCGACCTGGGTGGCCAACGCCCGCGGCGTCACCCGGTGCGGTTCCTCGGGCGAGTTGTAAGCCTGGTGGTCGGCGTCGTACATCGTCAGGCTCTCGACCACCTCGACCGCACCGCCACCCGCACCAGCCGCACCGCCCCCGCCAGCCGCAGCGAACGCCCGCAGGTCGACGGTCAGCGCCAGCTCCGTGTCGACGGCGCGGTTGATGGCGAACACCGTGAGGGTTCCGTCGTCGGCCCGCACGGCCACCGCGTCGAGGGTGGGGACGTCGCCCAGGCCGTCGACCGGTGTCGTCGGCGAGTCGACCACGACGTCGAGTACCGTCCCGCGGCCCCAGCGGGAGCCGTGCAGGTAGGGGTGGTAGATCGTCTCCGGCCAGGCCGCTCCGCCGGTGCGGGTCTTGACCGGTCCGAGCACGTTGACCAGTTGCGCGAGGCAGCCGATCCGGACTCGATCGGCGTGCCGCAGCAGACTCAGCATCATCCCGCCGAAGGCCACCGCGTCGACCACGTCGTAAGTGCCCTCGGCGATCGGTGGTGCGACCGGCCAGGCCTCGGGCTCCTCCTTGCCGGGACCCTCGTGCCGGGTGGGCGTCACGTTCCATTCGTCGAACGCGAGGTGGAGGGTCTTGCTGCTCCGCTTCCTGGCGCGTACGTGGTCACAGGTGGCGATGACCGCCTCGATGTGGGCGTCGGTGTGCAGGCCCGAGGCGAGGTAGTCGCCCAGGCCCGCCTTGCGGTTGAGGTACCGGTGCACCGAGATGTATTCCACATGGTCGTACGTCTGCTCGAGCACGATCCGGTCCCAGTCGGGAAACGTCGGCATCGACGGCCCGGAACTCCCGCACGCGACAAGCTCGATCGACGGGTCGACCCACTTCATCGCCTTGGCTGTCTCGACGGCGAGGCGGGCATATTCGTCCGCCGTCTTGTGCCCGATCTGCCACGGACCGTCTACTTCGTTGCCAAGACACCAGGTGCGTACGCCGAAGGGATCCGGCGCGCCGTGGCCGATGCGAAGGTCCGACCAGGCGGTGCCGCGCGGGTGGTTGGCGTACTCGACCAGTGCCCGGGCGGCGTCGACGCCGCGGGTGCCCAGATTGACGGCCAGCATCATGTCCGTACCCACGGTGCGGCACCAGTTGGCGAACTCGTGCAGGCCGAACTGGTTGGTCTCCGTCGAACGCCAGGCAAGGTCGAGCCGCGACGGCCGTTCCCCCGCCGGACCCACGCCGTCCTCCCAGCGGTATCCCGACACGAAGTTTCCGCCGGGGTAGCGGACGATCGGCACGTCCAACTCCCGCACGAGGTGGAGAACGTCGCTGCGGAAGCCCTGTGCGTCGGCGCCTGGATGGGACGGTTCGTAGATCCCGTCGTACACGCAACGTCCCATGTGCTCGACGAACGACCCGTAGAGGCGCGGATCCACCCGACCCACGACATGGTGCGGGTCGAGGAAGAGGCGCGCTCGATGATCCTCCACGACGATCCTTCCGGTAGTGGTAGCTCGGTGCGTTCCGTATCCGGTGGTGAAGGTCTAGTGTGCCCACATGTCCCCCGACCATGGACGTACAGGTGGAACTCTCGCCTCCCATGCCGACGGGCGAGATCCGAACCGGGTAGACGTCCTCTACTCCCTGGTCGACCCGGACTGGGTAGCGCGCCTGGTGGCGAGCGAGTACGACGTCGGAGTGCCGCACCGCTGCCGGCTGCTGTTCGCCGGCTACAACGACACCTACGAGGTGGCGGTCGACGGCGCCAGGTACGCGTTCCGGCTGCACACGCGGGGCAAATGGTGGATCGCGGGGGAGAGTGATGTCAGCTTCGAGCTCGACCTGTTGACCCATCTGCACCGGCACGAGGTGCCGGTGTCCTATCCGATTCCGCGACGGAACGGCAGTCTCCTGGGCACTGTGCCCGCGCCCGAGGGCGAACGGTTCTACTCCCTGTTCTCGTGGGCGCCCGGCGGTCCCACGCCCGAACTGACCGTCGACCAGGCGTACCTCACGGGGCGCGCTCTCGCCGCCATCCACGTGGCAGCCGACTCCCACCAGCCGGCCCATCGCCGTTACCGGCTCGACGAAGCCACCAAACTGGACCGGCCCCTGGCCGAGTTGGCCGAGCAGATCAGGAACGCCTCGCCGGAGGACGCCGAGACCATCAGACACTATGCCGGGGAGATCCGTGCCCAGCTGGCGACGTTCGACCCGGGACCCACGGGCTGGGGCATCATCCACGGCGACCTCCAGCCATTGAACTACCACTTCGACGCTGACGGCAACATCACCGTGTTCGACTTCGACATGTGTGGATACGGATGGCGGGCATACGACTTCGCCTACCACTACACGCGTACGGCCGAACCCGAACGCTCGGCGGTGCTCGACGGCTACCAGTCCGTACGACATCTCAGCGATGACGAACAGGCCATGATCACCACGTTCGGTCGGCTCGCCTGGATCGCGCACGACGGGCGCCCGGTTTCACGACTGGCACAGCTCCTGCGCGATCCGTACTTCTCCGGAACGCCGTGACAGCGAGCCGCGTGCCCATGCGTGCTGGCGTGATCCTGGCCGCGAACTCCCTCGTCGCCGCCATCGAGCGGATACGGTCGGGCTACCGCTACCACGTGCTGCCCGGCGGCAATGTCGAACCAGGCGAGGAACCTGCGGACGCGGCGGTGCGCGAGACGGCGGAGGAACTCGGTCTCGCCGTACGACTCGACGGCCTGGTCGCTGTCGTGCACTTCCGTGGCAGGGAACAGCACTACTTCCTCGCCAGGTCGGTGGGTGGAACGTTCGGTACCGGCGACGGCCCCGAAATGGACAGCGAGCCAGAGTCGGGAGCCGGCTCGTATCGGCCGGTCTGGCTCGCGTCGGACTCGTTGCTCACCCACGACCTACGGCCACGACCGCTGGCCGAGCGGTTACAGCGGTCCGCTGAGCGTTCGTCCTTGCGAGCGCTCCTGGTCGAGCCTCTGGTGATCCACGAGCAACCCGATGTTGACAGCGGCACGTGACTCTCTGGGTGTCAGGCCAGGAGCTCGGCTGTCTGCACCAGGAATGGGAGGACCCAGGATGCATCCCCGTGCTCGCGGCCGCGGCGGACGCCCATCACCGTGCGAGCCTGTACCCAACGGACGGCGCGTTCGCGCTCGATCTCTGCGGCGTCTGCGAAGATCGCCAACCGGCGCCGCAACTCCGCTCCGAGGTCGCCGGCTTCGCGCAGACTGTCGGCACCAAGGGCGAGCACGGTGAGTGCGTCGAAAGCGCGATCGCCGACAAAGCCTTTGGGATCGACGACGAGCCATGGCTCCCGCTGCGCGCGTACGACGTTTCGGAAATGTAGATCTCCATGGACCATCGTGTCGGGTTGTTTGTCACCAAGGTCCTGGATAGTGGCGACGGCGGCGCCCAATGCACGCTTCGACAGCCGGTCCGTCATGTCGGCATTCCGGCGGAGCGACTGCTCCCACTCCGCTGCCTGATCGGACAGCCGGGGCAGGTCAGGAGGCGCCGGGACGGCCAGTCGTCGGGCGAGGCGCCCTGCCACGGCGGTGGCTTCGTCGACGTCGCCGAGGTCTTCCAACGTCTGCCACTCTGCCTGCTCCAGCAGCATGGCGAACTTGGCGTCGTCCCGTTCGTACAGCAGCACAGCACCTCGACCGTCCCAGGTGGCGAAGGCATTCGCCTCGTACCTGTTGCCAGGGTGGGTGAAGGAGATCTTCAGGACGGCGGGCGTACCGTCATGGCGTCGCACGGCAAGGATGATCCCGACGCCACCACGTATGGTCGGCGATGTCGGTGTGCAGTCCCACCTCTGCAGGAACTCATCCACCAAGCCAGGCAGGGATTCGAGCCAGACCCGGCCGGGATCACCCTCGCGATCGACGAGCCGTCGCGCGAAGTCCGCCGGGATGTCGACCATCACGGCAGGATACGACCTGCGGCTGAGATGATGCCCGGATGATCCAGATACGCCCGTACGAACAGGCTGACCGGCCACATATTCGTACGTTGCACGATCGAGTGTGGCCGCCGTGGCACAAGGGTCCCGAGCCCCCCGGCTGGTTCACCGATCTCGAACGCATCGAGGAGTGCTATCTGGCGTTCTGGGTGGCGGTCGAGCAACGCGGAGACGCCGAAGAGCTGGTCGGCATGGTCGGGGCCGACCTGCCGGGCGCAGACGTGCCCTCCGGCCTCACTGCGGGCCGGGACAAGGTCGTTCATCTGAGCCGGATGCGTATCGCCCCCGAGTGTGGTCGGCAGGGCGTCGGGACGCGGCTCTGCCACACGCTGATCGACTGGGCACACGACGCGGACCTGGATGCCGTCCTGACCAACACGCCGTCGAACAACGAGGCGGCTCGCGGGCTCTACCGCAAGGTTGGCTTCACCGAGGTCGGTACGTCGGTCGTGGGGCCTGCGGAGCTCATGTGGTTCGACCTTCCCATCAAAGGCCGGCCGCGCCACGTGTAGTCGACCTCTGCCACGGACTATCCGAGATAAGGCCGCTCAGAGGCAGGTGCGAAGACGCCGACTCCGTACTGTGCGGAACGCGGGTGGCCGACCGGTCGGCGTGCCTGGACTCCTTGAAAACAAGGTGGTTCCGTAGTTTCGGACGTGATCATCGTCTGGTAGAATCG
>JBOHED010000638.1:0-3755 GCA_050700915.1 Actinopolymorphaceae bacterium
CGAACTGTCGCCGTGGCGCGGATGGCGGGCGCATCCCGTCCTTGCCGCCGGAGTTATGCCACTGCGCCCATCCTTCGGCGTATCCGGTGGTGTTGCCGCCGAGCGGGAGGTAGTAGGCCGGCGTACGCATCACATCGAGCCCACCGTCGCCGTCCCACACGATGGCGTCCGTCGCGTTACCGAGCCGGTGTTCGTCGAACAGAGTCAGGTCCTCGGGCTTGATGTTCGCCTCGACGCCGACCTCGCGCCAGTAGCCGCGAACCATCTCCAGACTGTCCGCCAGGTAGGGCTTTCCGGCACCACTGCCGACCTGCACAGTGAACCTGATCGGCTCGCCGTCCGGACCGAGACGCCTGCCGTCACCGTCCCGCTCGGCGAACCCGGCCCGGTCGAGGTGCTGATTGGCGAGATCGACGTCGTACTCGGTGAACTGTTTCGCCATCTCCTCGTCGTAGAACTCGCTGTCGGCAGTGGGCGCCACCTGCCACGGCTCACCCTGCCGCGCGTGGACGGCACGGATGATCTCGTCGCGGTTGATGGCGTACGAAAGCCCGACCCGAAAGTCCCTGTTCCCGAAGATCTCCCGCTTCACCGGATCTTGACAGGTGAGGTTCAGCATGAGGGTCATCGTGTTGAGCTTGTCCGGCACGAGGTCGAAGAAGCGGTAGTCGCCGGACTCGCGGTCTCGCGCCAACACGGGCTTGTTCTCCGTCGTCGTCACGTGCCGGTCGATCATGTCGATCTCGCCCTTGAGAACCTTGAGCAACAGCACCTGCGCGTCGCTCACGAGGTCGAAGACCACGCCGTCGAGATAGGGCAGTTGGTTGCCTTCGTCGTCGGTCTTCCAGTAGTACGGATTGCGTCCGAAGACGATCCGGGTGCCCTTTCCCAGCGGGCCCTTCGGAAGCCAGGCGTGCAGCCGCGGGACGTCGGGAGCCTGCCAGAGTCCTCCGTAGACGTCACCTTCGCCTTGCATCAGGTCCAGCCAGCTGTCGTAGCCCTTGGCCTTGGCGTCGGCGTCAGCGTCAGCGTGGTACTTCTTGTGATACTTCTCGAAGTAGTGCCGGGGAATCCTGGTGAGTGCGTTCGAGGTCTCCGAGGCCAGCCGCTCGAGGAAGAGGCCGTTGGACTCGGCGAAGACGAAGGCGACCGTGTGTGCGTCGGCCTTTTCCAGCCGCGCCGGCTTGTCACCGGAGACGAAGAGCCCGGGCAACTCGGGGCTGATGTCCTTGTCCAGCAGGAAGTCCTCGTAGGCGAAGACGATGTCGTCGACGGTGAAGGGCTTGCCGTCCGACCACTTCATCCCGTCCCGGAGGCGAAACTCGAATCGGGTTCCCTCCTCGTTGGCGGTGAACGACTCCGCGACGTTGGGAATCACCTTCTTCCACGACAGGTCCCAGCGGACAAGATTCTCGTAGGCAAGCGTGTAGGCCAGCCGGAAGGCGTCGCCGGGGCCGATCAGGGCGTTGCGCCACTGGCCTCCGTACGTACCAACCCGCTCGACCGGCCGCACGACGAGCGGCTTCACGGGCAGCCGTTCGCGTACCGGGGGAAGCTTGCCCTGCTTGACGAGTTCGGCCAGCTCGGGTGCTTCGCCGGTGTTCGCGCGGGCCGGTCGGCGACCGCTTCCCTCCCCGTCGCTCTGGTCGAAGGAGAAGAAGCTGCACCCAGGCAGCGCTGAGGCGAGCGTGAGCATCCCGCCGGTCATCAGTACCTGTCGTCGATCCATCCGTCGCCTCATCGCGGCGTCTCCACTTCTCCAGGCGGAACCCGTGGGTGGTTCGGTGAGCCGTACAGAAACTCAGTAGCCGTGGACGTCGGGCCAGGCGATCTCGACACCGTGCTGTGTGAGCACCCGCTGGAAGTCGCTCAGCTGGGTCTCGTCGGCACGGACCTGGTGTGGGGTGACGCGATGGTCCAGGCAGTACGCGGCGAGCAGGCCGGCCGACTCGCCGATGTTCCACTCCGGCGGGTGCAGCCGGTAGCAGCCGTTGGTGATGTGCGTCGTACCGATGTTCTTGTTGGCAGCAAGGAGGTTGGTGACCCGCACCGGCAGCAGAGCGCCGAGTGGGATCTGGAACGGGCACGAGCCCACGTCGATGTAGTTGTCGCCACCGGTCGACGGGTGCAGATCGATCCGGTACGACCCGATGCCCACCGAGTCGGCGTACCGCTTGGCGCCCTGCTCCCCTCGCACGGCGAGCGATACGTCCTGCTCCACGACGGTGTACTCCGCGACGATCCGGCGGGACTCCCGGATGTAGGGCGCCATCGCCAGCCCGTCATGCGTACCCATCACGTCCGGTCGCAGGCGCAGACCCGGCAGCCCCGTTCCGCCGTCCACCCGCGGCATCTCCGTCTGCAGCCAGTAGACGAACGAGCGGCTCATCTCCCGGGCCCCTTCGAGGTGACCGGCCGCCTCCGCCTCGTCGACCAGACCGTCGACCGGGAACACCGACCCGCGTTCGTAGTCGATCATCGGCCAGTTGACCAGACAGATGTCGCTCGCGAACGCACCCGGCTCGAACTGGTGCCGCGCGAGGATTCGCCGGAACGTCCACAGGTCCTGGTCACCGCGCCGACCCACGCCGGTCCCGGCGAGCGACGGGTCGTCCTCGGGGTGCGGGATGACCGTGCGGTGCATCGGCTCGAGAGTCCGCGGGTTGGGGGCGACGAGCTCGAGCATCCGGCCCGGCCAGTACGGCGGCTGGAAGTCCCGCCAGAACGCGTAGTTCTCCGGCTTGTCGATCGTGTGGTCGGCGCCCTCCTCGTGGTCGAGCGCGAAGCACCACGAGACCGCCTGCATGTTGGCGGGCTGGCGTTCGCTCGGCGCGCTCGGCTCACCGGTGTCGGCCTGGGACTCGAAGCCGGTGACGTACTCCGTGCCCGTGAGTGGCAGCAGATCGCCGGTCTCAGTGGCGTCGAGGATGTACGGCGCGGTCACCACGACGTCCTCGCCCGAGGTCGCGTCGCGCAGCGTGACGCTCGTGACCTGAGAGCCGTCGGCGGTGGCCGCGACAGGTCGGTGGTGCAGGCGTACGTCGAGCCGGTCGGCGCTGCGGGCGGGCGCGAGCATCGCTTCGAGGACCGCATGGCCGACGCGAGGCTCGGAGCAGATCCGGCTGACCCGCCCGTCGCCCGGGTTGAGCGCGCGGTTGGCCCGGGCCCGCGCCGTGAGTGGATACCACTGGCGGTAGTAGTCCCGGATGCCGTCGCGGAGCTGCCGGTAGCTCGCCGTACACCCGAACTGCTCGATCCAAGGATGCTCGTCGGGAGGTACGCCCTGGGAGGTGAGCTGGCCACCCACCCAGGCGGTCTCCTCCGACAGCAGCACCCGGTGTCCTGCCCGGGTCGCGGCGAGCGCGGCGGCGACCCCACCGAGTCCCCCGCCGATCACGGCGATGTCGGTCTCCACATGTCTCATCTGAGCTGCACCTCTCTCGGCTGTCGTGGTGGCGGACCCGCCGTGGCACCGGCCACGACGTCACAGGGGAACACCACTTGGCGTTCCGGCTTGTCTCGGCCGCCGTCCAGCTGCTCGTCCAGCAGCCGACCGAGCAGGTGGACGGCCGCGGCTCCCATCTCCAGGCGCGGTACGCGGAGTCCACTCACGTCGACAGCGCCGGACCGGGCCGGGGACGGGTCGACCAGGGTGGCCACCGAGAAGTCCTCGGGTGCGCGAAGGCCTGCGGCGGTGGTGAGGTCCACGAACGTCCGCAGGATCGCGTCGTCCTCGGTGACGAAGGCGGTCACAC
>JBOHED010000639.1:0-4032 GCA_050700915.1 Actinopolymorphaceae bacterium
GGTCCTTCGCGACGTACTGCGTGGCCGCCCGCGACGGCACCTCCTCGACGAGCGCCCGGCTGTCGAGCTCCCACTTCTTCCGGCCGCCGTCGAGCAGCTTGACGTCGGTGTGGCCGTAGAGCTTGAAGTACCAGTACGCATAGGCGGCGAACCAGTTGTTGTTCCCGCCGTACAGCACGACCGTCTGGTCATTGCCGATCCCGCGCTCGGACAGCAGCTTTTCGAACTGCTCCTTGCCTACGAAGTCACGGCGGACGTGGTCCTGCAGGTCTTCCTTCCAGTCGAGCTTGATCGCGCCCTTGAGGTGGCCTTTGTCGTAGGCGCTGGTGTCCTCGTCGACCTCGACGACGACGACCTTCGGATCGTCCAGGCGTTCTTCCACCCACTCGGCGGAAACCAGGGACGTGTCACGGCTCATGCGGAAGCCTCCTTGCTTGGTTGGTGTGTAACAGCCGACAGGGCGCGACGACCGAGCAGGTACGCCTCACAGCCGAGGCAGAGCCCGAATGCCGCGTTGAGGAACGCGGCGATGAGTGCGAGTCCGGTAGCGACGGCGCCCAGTGTCGTCGCTCCGGAGAGGTAACCGATGAGGCCCACCACGGCGAACGCCAGCCCCACTCCCTGCGCGAACCGCGGCGGCGGCTCGGACTCCAGGTCGGCCGGCGGGCCCAACCGGGGCCGGACCAGGCGGGCGAAGACCAGGCCGTACGGCGATCGGCGAAGCCCGAACACGGCCCCCACCGCGAACACGACCGCCTGGAGGGCGAGCAGCACGGGGCTCTCGAGCACCAGGACGACCGCGAGGACCACCGCGGTCACTGCGGCGGCGAACCGGAGCCCGCGCGGGTCGAGGGTCCCGGTGGACGCCCCGGTCGATGCGCCAGGGGTCGACGAGTCAGGGGTCGAGGAGTCAGGGGTCGGTGCCGACGCTGCCGAGGTGGGCGGTGACTGCTGAGGAGTCTGGTCTGAGTCCGACATGGCTACAACGCTCCTGAGGCGAGGCGGAGGCCGGGATGGGGAGAGCGGTGATCCACAGGGATTCCACTCAGGACGACGCCACTCTGCGAACGCTCGGCGCATCGGATGCGATGCGGGGCAGAACGGGCTAACGCCGTCCGATCAGGACGTACGACACAGACAGGTCGACGTGCGGCAATGATCCACGGCACGCCGTTTGGTCAACAAAGTCGTACGCAGCACGCTGTTCAGGCTACGTACCGTGGCAAGGGCTGTCACGGGCGTCTTGCATAGTGGGCAACCGCCTCAGGCACTGAGACACCCGCTGATCGGCGAGTCGGGCGTACGAGGAGATCCGGCGACCATGCGATCACGCGATCAGCCGACGGGAGCGGAACGGTCCGCGCCGGCGCTGCCGGGACAGCCGGGTCGCCGACGCCGCACGGCGTACGGCCTGCCCGTAGATCGCGGCCATCCGCTGGGCGTACGCGGCCGGCGTGTTCTGCTCCGCCCGGCGACGCGCCTCGTCGCCCACCTGCTTGCGGTGGTCCGGATCGGTGAGCAGGTCCTCCATCGCCTCGGCGTACCGCATGGCGTCGGTGGTCCCGAACACCCCGGTGCCGGCCAGCGGGCCGCTGCCGTGCAGCGCCTCGTCGGCCAGGACCGTGGGCAGGCCCGCGAGCGCCGCCTCCTGCACGACCAGGCCCTGGGTGTCGGTGAGCGACGGGAACGCGAACACGTCTGCCGCGGCGTAGGCCTGCGCCACCTGGTCGGGCGGGAGTTGGCCGGTGAGGATGGTGCGGCCGACGATCCCGGCCTGGTCGAGCAACTTGTGCACCCAGCGGGGCTCGTAGACGGCGCCGACGAGAACCAGGCGGGCGGAGGGTACGACCCCGGCGAGGCGACCGAACGCCTCGGCGAGCAGGTCGATGCCCTTCTCGTGGTTGACCCGGCCGACGAACAACACGACCTGCTCGTCGGCGTGGAGGCCGTGCCGGCGGCGGAACTCCTCGCCCGAACCCGGCGGGACCCGCGGCAACGCCACGCCGGCCGGGGCGAGGTAGATGCGGGCGTCCTCGACGGGCAGCCGGCAGCGGGTAAGGATCGCCGGCGTCGGGACCAGTACGGCGTCGGCGTCGGCGAGCAGCAGGTCGGTGCAGGCGTCGACGACCGCGTTGCGCCGCTCGGTACGCGAGACCCGGCGGGGGATCTCCGGCTTCGGGCTCCCCAACCGGCGGGCGGCGCAGCGGGTGATACCCGAGAGAACGCGGGACGGCAGCCGGTAGGCATCGGCGTACGCCCGAAGATCGGTGTGGTACGTCTCCACCAGCGGGAGCCCCAGCTGCCGGGCAGCGAGGATGCCGAGCAGCCCGACCGGGCCCGGCGTGTGGACGTGCACCACGTGGGGCAGCCAGTGGGCCACCCGCTCGACATGCTTGCTGCGCGGCCAGGCCGCGAGGCGGTACTGCGCGATGCCGCACGGCACCGACGGCAGCCGGAACAGCTCGACGTCATCGGTGGGCTGGTCTGGGTGCCTCGGCACCACGAGCAGGCTGGTGTGCCCCTGCTCGGACATCGCGGCGGTCAGCGTCTGCAGGGCCGTCACGATCCCGTCGCGACGCGGCAGCCAGGTGTCGGAGAAGTGCGCGACCCGGAGCGTCGGCCGGTCCGTACGCGCGACCAGGGCGGGATCGAGCGGGATCACGGATGCGATGTCACCCACACCGGCGCCGCGGCGGATGCGGCACCGCCCAAGTAGTTGGCGGAGATCCATGGACCGGCTCCTCGTGTCGGCCAGCGGTTCATCCTCGGCACTCCATGGGTGACTGTCACCATGGCGTACGTCGGTCGTGCACGGACTGGAGCACAGCTCGACTCCGGCGGTAAGCCTGGCATGGCCGCCCACCGCGATGGTGTCGCGGGGGTGACAAGTGCCGAAATCGGGGGTAACCCGACCTTTTGGACCTGGCCGCCTTCCGATGGAGGTCCTATACCCCTCGAAGCGGCCTCGGCAACAGGGTCGCCGGTCTCTCACCAGCCGGTTCGTGGGGCATCGACCCCGGGGCGAAGCCGCGCCCGCGGGTGCCGGTTCGATGGTCGCAGCCTTCGTGGGGCCTGGCGTACCACGTCGACGGACGGGTGGGATGGCGTCGCCGTGAGGAGCGTACGCCTGGCGCCCTCGCGCCGGACAGTCTTGACACCGCCATGATCATGTGGGGGGGTTCCGGGATCCCTCGTACCGGAAAGCCCTCAGGTTCGGATACATGATCATGAAACAGGAAGGTAGCCGTCGGGCCCGCCGCGTAGGGGTCGGGATCAGCGCACTCGCGCGCCGACCGTGCGCGCCAACGCGGCGGTCACGTCGGGTCGCCTGGGCTGGCCCGAGGCGCGGACGACGATCTGACCGCCCGCGTCGAGGACGAAGACCGTGGGTGTACGCATGACGCGGAACCGGCGGACCAGGTCCAGGTGGGACTCGGCGTCGACCTCGACGTAGGCCACACCGGCCTCCTTGTCGGCGACGTCGCGCAGCAGCTGGCGGGTCGCGCGGCACGGTGCGCAGAACGCGGAGGAGAACTGGACCAGCGTCGCCCGGTCGCCGAGGTCGCCGCCGAGGTCGGCAGCCGTCACCACCTCGCCGTGGGAGGCGGGCACGGACCCGGTGCCGGAAGGCTCCGTCGACCCTGCACCCGCCGGCCCAGACCCGCCTGCCCCGCGGAACCGTCCGTCGTACCGCCGCTTCGCCACGCCCAGCAACGTCGCGACCGTGAGCGCGACGAGAAGAACGGCGATCCCGGTGGTCATCGCTCCAGCGTACGAGGTCGGACGAGTGCTGCCAGTCCAGGACGGATCCGGACCATTCGAGCGGGAGACGGGTACGAACGATCCGGGAGTGGCATCGCGGGCGATCTCAGCCTTCGAGCTTGACGATCGGCTTGTAGCCGGGAGCGAAGATCTCGATCTTGGTCACCTGGTCCGACGGCACGGCGACCCCTCCACTCCACCGCACCCCCTTGTCGTACGCCACCTTCCAGCTGCCGCCGTCCCACCGGCGGCCGGTCTCGTCGTAGACCA
>JBOHED010000640.1:0-4116 GCA_050700915.1 Actinopolymorphaceae bacterium
AGCAGTCGATCCCTGGCTCCTGCGGCGACGAACATGCCGATGCCGCGGCGCTTCTCCAGCAGTCCGTCGTCGATCAGCACGTTGAGGCCCTTGGCGGCCGTGGCGGGGTTGATCCGGTAGTACGCCGCGAGTTCGTTCGTGGATGGCACACGTTCCCCCTCCGCCAGGTTTCCCTCGGCGATGTCGTCGGCGAGCTGTTCGGCGATCTGGACGAACAGCGGACTGCCCTCGTCGAGCACATTCACCTCCGGCACCGCGGTCCGCCTCTCACGTTCAGAGGTTCAGTGGTTCATTAGTTGAGTAATGTACCTACGAACCATCGGACTGGCAAGTCTTCACCTCACGAGGCCGCCCGGATGGAAGCGGGAGGACGTAGAGTTCGCGACAGATCCCCGCATCGGGTGCGGATTCGCGGCCCTGCGTACGACCGGCTCGCCGGCTCACCGGCTCGCCTGCCACACGCCAGCGGCCCGGGACGGGACAGGTGGACCATGAGCGTAGGCACGCCATGAGCGTCGGCAAGATGGTGGCCCGGACCCTCGCGCCCGTCGCCCGACAGATGACACCGCGCGCGGCCACGGGGTTCTTCCGTACGATCCTGGACGCCGCGATCGACGGCCGGACCGGCTTTCCTGGCGCGATCTCCGTCGGCGACCGTCACTTCACCAGAGCCAACGGCGACGCCACCCGCGCGGCCAACGCGATCATCGAGCAGCACGTACGCCTGGCCGGCGCGCAGGGCTTCGTCACCAGCCTCGGCGGCTTCGCCGTCATGGCACTCACGCTGCCCGCCAACGTCACCGGCCTCGCGGTCCTGCAGGCCCGGATGGTCGCCGCCATCGCGCACGTGCGCGGCTACGACCTGTCCGACGGACGCGTACGCACGGCCGTCATCGCGTGCATGCTCGGCGAGGAAGCCGCGGAGGAACTCCTCCGCAAGGGCACTCTCCCGACGACCCCACTGGGCATCGCCACCGCCCCCGTGCACGATCCCGAGCTTGACGCCCGGGTATCCGCCGAGTTGGGGACCGTCCTCACTACCCAGGTGGGTGGCAAGCGGCTCGGGCTCAGCGTGACCCGGCGCGTGCCGCTCATCGGCGGCGGCGTGGGCGCGATGATGGACGGCGTCGCCACGTACCGGGTCGGCAGGTACACACAGCGCGAGCTCCCGCCCCGGCGTACCGAAGACCGGCCCTCCGCCTGACCAGCCGTCCCGCCGTCACAGGTCCTCCCGATTTCCTCCGCCGCATTCATGCGCCAGTTCCCTTCGAGATCGGCGCAGGGACGGCGGAGAAGTGACACATGATCATGGTCGGTGCCCGAGCTCGGGCACGGTGGTGCCCGCCGCATGACGTACGGTGCGTGACCCCGTGGGCGGGCTGAGCCACGAGTGCGCCTGAGCGGTGCCCCTCCGAGTCCGGAAGTGGCAAGCATTCTTCCGTGTCCCAGACTCACGCTCTACGCTGCGGAAACGCTTCGACGATCGCGATCCGGTCAGCGAGGCGGGACGGTCATGCGCTCAGGGAACCCGCGCACCCGCGGCGCGCGTCCCCCAAAGCTCCACCTCCGCAGCTCCACCCTCCGCGACCCCACCCGCTTGCGAAGCGCGACTGAAACGAGGTGAACCATGACGCACAGCCGGCGCGCGTTCCTAGCGGCGGCCTCTGGACTCGTCGGCGCCACCCTGCTCGGCACCTCCGGTTGCGCTCGAGGCAACTACCTGACGCCCGAGGGCACACTGAGCCTGTGGTACTGGGACCGGTCGATCAGCGACAAGCTCCTCGGCATGGCGACGAAGGAGACCGGGATCCCGCTCACGCCGCAGAAGATCGGCGGCGACTTCAAGTCCAAGGTCCTCACGAGCCTCGCCGGCCAGGCGTACATCCCGGACATCACCGGGTTGAACGAAGACGTCGCGACGTACTTCCCGGACGCCGACCAGTTCATCGACCTGTACGAGTTCGGGGCCAAGGACGTCGAGTCGCAGTACCTCGACTGGAAGTGGCAGCGCGGAGTGACGCCGGACGGCAAGCTGCTCGGCTTCCCGATGGACACCGGCCCGACCGCACTCTTCTACCGGCCGGACCTGTTCGAGCAGGCCGGGCTGCCCAGCGAACCCGATGACGTCGCAGCCGAGCTCGACACCTGGGAGGCCTACCTCGAGGCCGGTACGACGCTGACCGAGGCGTTGCCGAAGACCAAGATGCTCCCGAACATCGTCGACCGCGTCTACTTCCAGGCCGTCTCCCAGCAGGAGACCCGCTACCTCGACGAGAAGAACAACTTCGTCGGCGACGGCCCGCATATCAGGGGTCCCTGGGATCTCGCCGTCGACGCCTACCAGCGGAAGTTGTCGGCCAACGCCGACGACTACTCGCCGGACTGGAGCGCCGGCCTGACCAACGGCCGGATCGCGACCTTCGTCGGCGCGGTCTGGATGGCCCAGGTACTCGAGGACTCCGCCGCCGACACCAAGGGCAAGTGGCGGGTCTGTCGAGCGCCCGGTGGTGCCGGCAACCACGGTGGTTCGTTCCTCGGCATCCCGGCCTCCTGTCGGGATCCCGAAGCGGCGTACGAGGTCATCAGCTGGCTGCAGTCGCCGGAGAACCAACTCGTGTACGGCCTCAACGAGATGAAGCTGTACCCGGCCGCGGCTTCGGCCCTCGAGGACGAGCGGGCCCAGCAGAAGGACGAGTTCTACGGCGGGCAGGTCGTCAACGAGGTCTTCGCCACCTCCGCCAAGGAGGTCAAGCCGGTCTATCTCAGTCCGTACGACAACGTGGTGAACCCGGCGTTCACCGACGAACTCACGCTGGTCTGGAGCGCGGGCAAGGATCCCGACCGGGCGTGGCGGGACGCACTCAACGAGGTCGACCGGCAACTCTCGCACCTGGGGTTGATCTGACATGACGACGACACCTGTTGAGGCCCCGCCGGCTTCGGCGCCGGGATCGGCGGTCAACGCCAGCGCCGGGCAGAAGCGCAAAGAGTACCTCTCGCTCTACCTGGCGATTTCGCCGTTCTACATCCTCTTCGCGATCTTCGGCCTCTTCCCGATTCTGTTCTCGTTCTACCTGTCGTTCCAGAACTGGGACGGCATCGGCGACATGCGATTCGTCGGGCTCGCGCAGTACGAATTCATGCTGTCGGACCCGATCTTCTGGAAGTCGATTCTCAACACGTTCCAGATCTGGGTCATCTCGACGATTCCGATGTTGGCGTTGGCGTTGGTCATCGCCTTCATGCTGAACCAGCAGATCCGGGGACGAAGCCCTTATCGCATCGCGTACTTCATTCCCAACGTCACCTCGATCGTCGCGATCGCGATCATCTTCGGGTCGATCTTCTCGAACGAGTTCGGCCTCATCAACGCGTTCCTGCAGAGCCTCGGCCTCGGCACGGTCGAATGGCTGAACACGCCCTGGGGAATCAAGTTCGCCATCGCCGCCATGGTGATCTGGCGCTGGACCGGTTACAACGCGATCATCTATCTCGCCGGCCTGCAGGCCATTCCCACCGAGCTGTACGAAGCCGCGCGGGTCGACGGAGCCAGCTGGTTCCAGGTGTTCTTCCGGATCACCATCCCGCTGCTGCGGCCGATCATCCTGTTCACTGTCATCACCTCGACGATCGGTGGCATGCAACTCTTCACCGAGCCGCAGGTGCTGGTCGGAAACGAAGGCGGCGTCGGTAACGAGGGCCAGACGATGGTGCTCTACCTGTACCAGCAGGCGTTCATCCTCAACCAGTTCGGCTACGGCGCAGCGATCGGGTGGGCGTTGTTCGTCATCATGATCATCTTCTCGCTCATCAACTGGCGGCTCGTCCAGGGTGCCGGCACCCGCAGCCTGCGGAGAGGGGCCCGCGCATGAACACGCAGACGTCGCAATGGACCAAGTCGGTCATCACGCATGTGCTGCTGCTCCTGGGCGTCGCCATCTCGATCTTCCCGTTCTACTGGATGTTCGTGATGGCGAGCCGTACGACGACGGAGATCTTCGCCTATCCACCGAAGCTCCTTCCCGGTGGCCATCTGCTCGACAACATTCGCAATCTCCTGAGCAGCGTCGATATCTGGGGATCGACGCTCAACACGCTCGTCGTCGCGGTGGCGAC
>JBOHED010000641.1:0-6646 GCA_050700915.1 Actinopolymorphaceae bacterium
GGTCCTTCGCGACGTACTGCGTGGCCGCCCGCGACGGCACCTCCTCGACGAGCGCCCGGCTGTCGAGCTCCCACTTCTTCCGGCCGCCGTCGAGCAGCTTGACGTCGGTGTGGCCGTAGAGCTTGAAATACCAGTACGCATAGGCGGCGAACCAGTTGTTGTTCCCGCCGTACAGCACGACGGTCTGGTCGTTGCCGATCCCGCGCTCGGACAGCAGCTTCTCGAACTGCTCCTTGCCCACGAAGTCGCGGCGGACGTGGTCCTGGAGGTCTTCCTTCCAGTCGAGCTTGATCGCGCCGGAGAGGTGGCCCTTGTCGTAGGCGCTGGTGTCCTCGTCGACCTCGACGACGACGACCTTCGGATCGTCCAGGCGTTCCTCCACCCACTCGGCGGAAAGCAGGACGTTGTGGCGGTCCATGCGGAAGCCTCCTTCCCTCCCCGCTGGGAGATCACAGTCGCGGCTGGAGGTGCCGCGAACCTGCGGCGCCTTGTCCGTCCGCTGGAAACTGGTCGACATGCAGCGCGCCCGCCCTCGTGGTCTCAGCGGCTGGCAGCGGCAGCGGATTCGCCAGCGATGACTTCGGTTCTTGGGCCGGTTCGGATTCGAGGATCCAGCAGACGGTGGTGTTGTCATGATCGGTCGGCTGGCCCTGCTCGGCATGGTCGAGGAGGGCTTCCAGGTGGGTTTCGAGGGTGGCAAGTTCGGCGATCTGGGCGCGTACCTGATCGAGGCGTTCGGTGAGCACTCGCTGGACGTGACCGCAGGGCGGCTCGCCCCGGTCGTAGATGGCGAGGACTTGCCGGACATCCCGTAAGGACAGTCCGGCGGCCTGGGCGCGGCGGATGAAGTGCAGCCGGTCGATGAATTCCGGGCCGTAGTCGCGGTAGCCGCTCGGTCGGCGAGTCGGCTCAGCGAGCAGGCCGGCCTGCTCGTAAAACCGGATCGTCTTAGGAGTGGCGCCGCTCGCGGCGGCGAGTTCGCCGATCTTCATCACACCTCCTTGACTTTCCATCGTACTGGAAGGTTCAGGATTGGGTGGACTCGGCGAGCCGTTAGGCCGAAATCGACCTGGAGGTACCTTGTGCACCAATTCAGCTACACCGTCACCGGCATGACCTGCAGCCACTGCGCAGACTCGATCACGCGCGAGCTTATGTCCGTCCCCGGCGTTCGCCAGGTCGACGTGGACGTCCAGACAGGCCAGGTCACGGTGACCAGCGACAGCCCGCTCTCGGTCGAGGACGTCCGGCAGGCCGTGACCGAGGCCGGTTTCGAGTTGGCTGCATGAAGACCGCGGCAAAGTTGTCCGCCTACGGCGTGTCGCTCGCCGTCGTGTTCACCGGCGGGTGGGCTGGAGGGAGTGCGGTCGGTCACTTCGATCCGGGGACACCGACCGGCGCCGATGGCCATCATTCCCGCCAGGCGGGCGACCATGACGACGCAGCGACGACGACCACGCACCGGCCGCGCCAGGTCGCTTCAACTCAGCGGCCGACGCAACCGACGGCAGCCACGACCACGGGCGTGACCGTTCCGCCATCGGCGTCAGCGGCGAGATCGTCGGTTCCATCGGCGACGGTGCCCACACCTCCCGCCGGGTCGCTGGGCCGGACCGGATTACTGCGCCAGTTGGTTGCCGCCCGCGAGCCCGGTCGAGGGCGGAGCGAGGGTCGTCGCCGACACGGCGAACCAATTGGCCACAAGATTGGTCGCGGGAACGGCCATGTCCACTCCCGAAGCCCGCACCGGCAGGAGCAAAGACGCGAGGGACACCGGTGAGCGCGACAGTGGACGACGGTCCCGGGCCGGCGCCGACCGCGCAGCAGGTCGAGCTGGTGATCGGCGGGATGACGTGCGCGTCATGCGCGGCGCGGATCGAGCGGAAGTTGAACAAGCTCGATGGCGTGGCCGCTACCGTGAACTTCGCCACCGAGAAGGCCAGCGTCAGTTTTCCCGTCCAGCTGTCCGCTGCGGACCTGGTGAAGGTGGTCGAGGACACCGGCTATACGGCAAGGCTTCCAATACCCGCCTCGACCGACGACAAGGTGCTGTCTGCCGGCGAGGTGGACTACGACGAGCACACCCGCTCGTTGCGGCAGCGGATGCTGGGTTCGGTCACGCTCGCGGTTCCGGTGATCGTGTTGGCGATGGTGCCGCCGTTGCAGTTCGCCAACTGGCAGTGGCTCTCACTCACGCTGGCGGCGCCGGTGGTCGTGTGGGGTGCCTGGCCGTTCCACCGGGCGGCGTGGACGAACCTGCGGCACGGTGCCGCCACGATGGACACGTTGATCTCCCTCGGTGTGGCGGCGGCGTTCCTGTGGTCGCTGTACGCGTTGTTCCTGGGTGGCGCGGGGGTGCCGGGGTTGCGGCACGGCTTTTCGCTGACGGTGGAGCGCGGGATGGCCGGGCGGAACATCTATCTGGAGGTGGCCACCGGTCTGACCGCGGCCATTCTGGCGGGAAGGTTCTTTGAGGCCCGTTCCAAGCGCAGAGCCGGTGCGGCACTTCGGGCGCTGCTGGAGTTGGGCGCCAAGGATGTCGCGGTGCTGCGGGGCGGCAGCGAGGAGCGCATTCCAGTTGACCAGCTCGCCGTCGGCGACCGGTTCGTGGTGCGCCCTGGTGAGAAGATCGCCACCGACGGTATGGTCGAGGAAGGTAGCTCGGCAGTCGACGCGAGCATGCTCACCGGGGAGTCGGTCCCAGTAGACGTCCGTCCCGGCGATGCGGTGGTGGGCGCCACCGTCAACGCCGGCGGCCGGCTGGTGGTGCGCGCGACCAGGGTTGGTGCGGACACTCAGCTGGCGCAGATGGCGAAGCTGGTCGAGGACGCCCAGAGTGGCAAGGCGGAGATCCAGCGGCTGGCCGATCGGGTCTCGGCGGTGTTCGTGCCGATCGTGATCGCACTCGCGGTGGGCACCCTGGGGTTCTGGCTTGGGGCCGATGCCGGTGCTGCAGCGGCGTTCAGTGCCGCGGTCGCCGTGTTGATCATCGCCTGCCCGTGTGGTTTGGGGTTGGCTACCCCGACTGCGCTGCTGGTCGGTACCGGGCGTGGCGCCCAGCTGGGGATTCTGATCAAGGGGCCGGAGGTGTTGGAGTCCACCCGTCGGGTCGACACGGTGGTGCTGGACAAGACCGGCACGGTCACCACGGGCAAGATGAGCCTGCTCGACGTGCACACCGCCGAGGGCATCGCCGGGGCGGAGGCGCTGCGGCTGGCTGGTGGGTTGGAGCACGCCTCCGAGCACCCGATCGCCAAGGCGATTGCCGAGGGCGCCCAGGAACGCCTCGGCGCGCTGCCTAAGGTCGAGGACTTCACGAACCTGGAAGGGCTTGGCGTCCAAGGCGAGGTCGATGGGCACGCGGTACGGGTGGGCCGGGCATCGCTGCTGGCCCAGTCGCAAATCCACCTGCCCGAGGACCTGGAGATTGCCAAGAAGCGGGCCGAGGCGCAGGGCCGGACCGCCGTCGCCGTCGCATGGGACGGCGCCGCCCGCGCCGTGCTGGTGGTCGCCGACTCCATCAAACCCACCTCGGCCGAGGCCATCCGAGGGCTGCGTGCACTCGGGCTGAAACCGGTGCTGCTCACCGGGGACAACGACACGGCCGCCCGAGCCGTTGCCGCGGAGGTTGGCATCGACGAGGTGATCGCCGAGGTCCTGCCCAAGGACAAAGTGGGGGTGATCAGGCGGCTGCAGGACGCAGGCCAGGTCGTGGCGATGGTCGGCGACGGGGTCAACGACGCCGCCGCCCTGGCGCAGGCCGACCTGGGACTGGCCATGGGGACCGGCACCGACGTTGCGATCGAGGCTTCGGATCTCACCCTGATCCGCGGCGATCTGCTGGTTGCGGTGGATGCCATCCGACTGGCGCGACGAACGCTGCGGACGATCAAGGGCAACCTGTTCTGGGCGTTCGCCTACAACATCGCCGCGATCCCGCTGGCCGCGCTGGGGCTTCTCAACCCGCTGATCGCCGGGGCGGCAATGGCGCTCTCCAGCGTGTTTGTCGTATCCAACAGTCTGCGCCTTCGCCGGTTCCGCACTACTTCTGGACGGCAGGTTTGACGGATCTGAACGCGGAGTCCACGAAACGGTCCCGTAACATCGCCGCTATGACGGGTAAGGCCCGCCGAGACCATTCCGCGCGAGGACCCCTCGCGCGGCATGTCGTCGTGCTGGCTGTGCTCGTCGGTCTGGCAGTCGCTGCCGGCCTGCAGTGCAAGATGAGCATGGCCATGCCCATGGCACATGGTGCGAAACCGGACGCCGCGGCGACGGACTTCGGATCCTCGGCAGCCATGGCCCCGAGCGACGCCCCCGAGCGCGTCATGCCGGCGGGGACAGGGCAGCTCACCGCGAAGTGTGCGGTTCCAGGAGCGGCCGGAGCCTACGCGGACGACGACTCACCAGGGCCGGGAAGCTTGGATGGGATCCTGGCGACCTGCGTGGCGGTCCTCGCCGCCGTGATGTCTGCCGCGGCCGCGCTGCGGCGTGGCGAGGTCCGAAGCATTGTCCGGATGGTCCGATCCGCCCGCGTCATAGGGATCCGCGCCGCCCGGCCGCGGACCTTGAGCCTCGCGGAACTCTGCTTGTTGCGGACGTAGGAGGAGTCTGTCCGCGCCCCGGCATGTCGCCGGTGCAGCCGTCATCGCCGCACACCGCGGATCTCTTCCCAGAGGCGTTGTCAACGCCCTCCTTCCCCTTCTTCGCAGGAGGCTTTCGTGAATCTTGCCGCAGTTTTGATCATCGGCCTGTTCGCCGGTGGGGTGTCATGTGCCGCTGTACAGGGTGGCCTGTTGACCGGTTTGATCACCCGGCAAGAGGCCGCGACCGCCGAACCGGCCGCACCGCCCCGACGTGCAAAAGGTCGCACTCACCACGGCCGGAACGTCCATGTCCGGCAGGGCGAGCCCACCGGCCTGACTGACGAGCGGCGGACCTGGCGTGCTCAACTCGGCGACGACCTGTCCCCGGTCGGCGGCTTTCTGGCCGGCAAGCTGGTCTCCCACACCCTGCTCGGCGCGCTGCTGGGTGCGGTCGGCGGCGCGGTAGAGCTTCCGGTCAGTGTGCGTACATGGCTGCAGATCGGCGCCGGGCTGCTGATCATCGTGTTCGGACTGGCTCAACTTGGCGTGCCTGGCTTCGGCGGAGTCGTCGTCGAACCGCCGGCGGCCTGGATGAAGCTCGTGCGCAACCGGGCCCGCTCACAGGCGGCGCTGGCCCCAGGGCTGCTCGGCGTGGCCACGGTCCTCATCCCGTGCGGGGTGACACTGTCCGCGGAGGCGCTAGCGCTGACATCCGGGTCCGCCCTGGCAGGCGCGGCGACGATGGCCGTGTTTGTGATCGGGACGGCTCCGCTGTTCGCCGTCCTCGGCTACGCCGCCCGCAAGGCGGTCAGCGTCTGGCGGGGGCGCCTGGCCATAGCCACCGGGCTGGTCATACTGGCCATGGGCATCTACACCCTCAACGGCGGCCTTGAACTCGCCGGATCGCCGTTGGCGGCCAGCCGAATCGCTCAGACCATCGGGTTCTCAGACAAGCCGGCCGACACCGCCGCAGCATCCACCGTCAACGGACGCCAAACGGTAGTGATCACGGCAAGTACCGCGGCCTACAGCCCCGCGAACGTCCAAGTGAAGTCCGGAGTGCCCACCACCTTGGTGGTGAAGTCCGAGGGAGCGCAAGGCTGCATCCGATCCTTCATCATTCGCGGCGGGCAGAAGATCCTGCCAGTCGACGGCGAGACACGCATCGACCTGGGTGTACTCAAACCTGGGCGCCTGAACTACGCATGCGGAATGGGAATGTACACCGGCGCGATCACCATCGTCTGAACAGGAGTCCATCGTGGCCACAACCACACTCGTTCTTCGGGTCGAGGGCATGCACTGTGCCAGCTGCGCGCTGCTCATCGACGACACCTTGGAAGATCTACCCGGTGTGCTCAGCACCCGGACAACGATGAAGCAGAAGAGCAGCACAGTCGAGCTCGACACGAGCCAGAACAGCCCCGAGGACGTGATACAGGCGATCGAAAAGCTCGGCTATCACGCATCACCAATGCCGTGACACGCTGGCAGCTACCCGTCCATCGCGCATCCCGACCAGCCCTGTCAGTGTTGAGGAATGTCCTTCAGCGCCGGATGGCATCCACCAGGTCTGACCGCCCTCACCTATCCGACAGGTGGCAACCTTGCTGACGTTGAGAACCTCGCCGGCATGTACGTGGACCGATCTGAGGTTTCCACCGAGGGCACCACGCCGGCCCGCCCCGTCGCGGAGGCCTCCGGGTTGCTCGAACGAGCCGAGGGCCATCGCCGGCGACCACCCGGGCGACGCCGCCGCGGTCACGCTGCTGACCGTGTGCGCGCTCCGGGTCGCCACCTCACCACCCTCCCTCTCGGCGGGATCCGACACACCGAGCGCCATGCCGTCGTCCACGTGGTCCGAAAGGGGTGGCAAGACCGCCACCATCCCCGTTCCCGCCCGCGATCATGGCCTCGGCGGCGTACGGATACCCCCCCCCAGGTTCTATCGGTCGACGCAACGCCTTCTTCGAAGGTGGTTCGTCGATGTACTTGCGGTCCGATTCTGCTGCTGGTGTGCGTTTCCTGGCCTCGATGCGTGAGGGTCGTGGTCTCACACC
>JBOHED010000642.1:0-5641 GCA_050700915.1 Actinopolymorphaceae bacterium
GGTCTGTCGCGCCCGCGGGTCGTAGACCACGATGTCGGCATCGGACCCGGGGGCGATCACGCCCTTGCGGGGATAGAGGCCGAACATCCGCGCGGGCGTCGTCGAGGCGATCTCCACCCAACGACCCAAGGAGATCTCGCCGCGCACGACGCCCTGGTGCAACAGGTCCATCCGGTGCTCCACACCCGGTATGCCGTTAGGGATCTTCGAGAAGTCGCCGCGCCCCAACTGTTTCTGGTCCTTGAAGCAGAACGGGCAATGGTCGGTTGACACCACCGAGAGGTCGTTCGTCCGCAGCCCACGCCAGAGCTCGTCCTGGTGCTCGACGGGGCGTAGCGGCGGCGAGGCGACGTACTTCGCACCCTCGAAGTCCGGCCTGCCGAGGTCGTCAAGGGACAGGAAGAGGTACTGCGGGCAGGTCTCGGCGAACACGTTCTGCCCGGTGTCGCGGGCAGCGGCCACGGCGGCGAGCGCCTGGCTCGCCGACAGGTGGACGATATAGAGCGGCGCACCGGTGACCTTCGCCAGGGTGATGGCGCGGTGGGTGGCCTCCGCCTCGAGTTCCGGCGGCCGGGTGGTGCCGTGGTGCACGGGATCGGTCCGGCCCTCGGCCAACGCCTGGACGACCAGTTGGTCGATCGCGATGCCGTTCTCCGCGTGCATCATGATCGTCGCGCCGATGTCCTTCGCCTTCTGCATCGCCCGCAGGATCTCGCCGTCGGTCGCGTAGAACACTCCGGGGTAGGCCATGAACATCTTGAAGGAGTTCACTCCGGCCCCGACGCAGGCGTCCATCTCCTTCAGCGTGGCGTCGTTGACGTCGGAGATGATCATGTGGAAGCCATAGTCGACCGCGGCCTTGTCGGCGGCCTTCCCGTGCCAGGTCTCCAACGCCGCCAGCAGGGAGGTGCCCTTGGGCCGCACCGCGAAGTCGACGATGGTCGTGGTGCCGCCCCAGGCGGCGGCGGTGGTGCCGGTCTCGAACGTGTCGGCCGAATGCGTTCCGCCGAAGGGCATCTCCATGTGCGTGTGGACGTCGATGCCACCGGGCACGACGTACTTCCCCGCGGCGTCGATCACCCGGTCGGCGCCAGCCGCCCAGGTGTCGGCGAGACCGGACTCGGGTGCTGCGAGCGCCGCGACCTTCTCACCGGCGACGAGCACGTCGGTGGGTGTCGCGCCGGTTGCCGAGAGGAGAATTCCGTTGCGGATGACGGTGTTCATCGCAGGCTTCCTTTCGACCTACGGCGTCACGAGGGAGTCGTACGTCTCGGGCCGCCGGTCGCGGTAGAAGGCCCACAGGTCGCGGACCTCGGCCAGCACCGCCATGTCGAGGTCGCGGACGACCACCTCGTCGTCGGTGTCGGAAGCGCTGTCGCCGACCACCTGCCCGCGCGGGTCGGCGAAGTACGACTGGCCGTAGAAGTCGTTGTCTCCCAGGGGTTCGACGCCGACCCGGTTGAGGGCACCGACGAAGTACTCGTTGGCGACGGCGGCAGCCGGCTGCTCGAGCCGCCACAGATACTGCGAGAGGCCGCGGCTCGTCGCCGAAGGATTGAAGACGATCCGCGAGCCGGCGAGTCCGAGCGCGCGCCATCCTTCGGGAAAGTGGCGCTCGTAGCAGATGTAGACGCCGATCCGCCCGACCGCGGTGTCGAAGACCGGGTAGCCGAGGTTGCCAGGACGGAAGTAGAACTTCTCCCAGAACCCCTTCACCTGCGGGATGTGGTTCTTGCGGTGCTTGCCGAGGTAGCGCCCGTCGGCGTCGATGACGGCGGCGGTGTTGTAGTAGACGCCCGGCTGTTCCTCTTCGTACATCGGGACGACGAGCACGACGCCGTGCTGGCGGGCGAGCTCGCACATCAGCTGCGTCGTCGGCCCGTCTGGTATTTGCTCGGTGTAGGAGTAGTAGTCGGCGTCCTGCACCTGGCAGAAGTAGGGCCCGTAGAAGAGTTCCTGCAGGCACACCACCTGCGCGCCCTGTGAGGCTGCTGCCCGGATGTGCGCGACCGCGCCTGCGATCATCGACTCCTTGTCGCCGGTCCAGCGTTGCTGCACGAGCGCTGCCCGCACCGTGTCCGGCGTACTTCTCGGGTCAGTCATCGGCTGCGACACCCCGTTCCCTTCCCGTCGAAGATGCACTGCCCGTCGAGGACGCCTTGCCCGTGGACGACAACGCGAGGTAGAGGACAAGCCCCGCGACCATGCCGACCGCCCAGCTGTAGTCGTACAGCGGTCTGAGCCACGGCAGCAGGCCGTCGGCGGGGAACGGACCCTTGCCGGGTGCGGAATAGGCACCGCCCACCGCGAGCACCGCACCGACGAGCGTCGCGACGACGGCCCGCCAGTTCCAACCGGCGGTGTACCAGTAGCGCCCACCCTCGCGGTACAGCTCGCCGAGCGCGATGGTGGTGCGGTCGAGGATCCAGTAGCCCGCGACGAGGACGCCGGCCACGGAGGCGAGCACCCCGCCGTAGAAGCCCAGCCAGGCGAAGATGTAGACGTTCGGGTCCGAGATCAGCCGCCACGGTTGGATGAGGATGCCGATCACGCCGGTGAGCAGGCCAGCGGTACGGAAGTTGAGCCAGCGCGGCAGGGCGTTGGAGAAGTCGTACGACGGACTGACGACGTTGGCCGCGACGTTGCACGACATGGTGGCGAGGATCGCCATGACCAGTCCGATGATGACGACGACCGGATGGTCGAAGCGGCGGGCCACCTCGACCGGGTCCCACACGGCCTCCCCGTAGACGACGATCGTGGCCGAGGTGATCATGATCGACACGATCGAGATGAACGCCATCGTGGTCGGCAGGCCGAGCACCTGCCCGATCACCTGCTGGCGTTGGCCCCCCGAGAACCTCGTGAAGTCGGGCATGTTCAGCGACAGGGTTGCCCAGAAGGCGATCATGCCCATCAGCGACGGCCAGAAGACCGTCCAGAAGTCGATGCCCCAGCCGAGTTGCGACGGCTGGGAGAAGATCGGGCCGAACCCGTCCGCCTCGATCACCATGTAGACGAGGAGGGCGAAAAACGCGACGGTGACAAGGGGAGCGGCCCAGTTCTCGAACCGTCGCAGGCCGTCGATCCCGCGGGCGATGAGGACCATCTGGACCGCCCAGAAGAAACCGAAGCTGAGCCACAGGGTCCACGGCTGCCCGGCGATCTGCGCGGCGTCGATCCAGGTGGCGCCCATGAGCTTGCCGACGATCACGAAGATCGCCTGACCACCGATCCAGGTCTGTATGCCGAACCACCCGCAGGCGATGAACGCCCGCAGCAGGGCGGGAAGGTTCGCGCCCCGGACGCCGTAGAAGGCGCGCGCGAAGACGGGGAACGGGATGCCGTACTTCGTACCCGCGTGGCTGTTGAGCAGCATAGGGACGAGCACGACCAGATTGGCGAGGGTGATCGTGCCGAACGCCTGCAGCCAGTTCATCCCGATTGCGACCAGACCCGAGGCCAGGAGGTACGCCGGGATGTTGTGCGCCATGCCCATCCAGAGGGCGGTGTAGTTGTACGTCGTCCAGCGCCTGTCCTCGAGTGGCGTCGGTGCCAACTCCCGGTTGGCGTACCGGCCGTCGACAATCGCGGACGGATCGCTGAGCTCGACCCTGCCGTCGTGATGGACGACCTGCTCCATAGGCTCTCTCGTTGCCGTCATCGCACCTCCCGCCCCGTCGGGATCCGCCTGGCGACAAGCCGTGGCCGCACCCGGTGCTCGTCACGCCGATGCTAGGCGATCACTGGACCGATCGGGGCAAAACGGCGTAACAGCCGAGGTCACGGGAGGGGGCGGGAACAGCGTGGCTGACGGACCTATCCGCGATGCCGGGCCAGGGCGTCGGCGATGAGGTCGACGGAGGCGACATCGCTTGGTTCGGGCCAGCAGATGAGCTCCGACACACCCTCGGCCTCCCAGGCAGCGAACGCCTGAGCGATCTCGTTCGCGTCGCCACGGATCACCCGCTGCGGATCATGGGTGTCGGTGCTGGACTCCACCGCCGGGTGCCCGGGCGCGTCGATCCGGATGCCGGCCGTACGCGCCAGCGTGGCCGGGTCGCGACCGATCTCCTCGCACGCGGCGGTGACGGCGTGGTTGGCCTCGCGGAACCGATCGCCAGGGACGCCGAACCAGGCGAGGTTCCAGCTGTCGGCGTACTCCGCGGTGAGTCGGAGCATCCGCGGGCGGATGCCCGCGACGAGCACCTCCGGCGCGGCCCTGCCCGGTCGGATGCGTACGGGTGCGTCCTCTACCTCCTGGTAGCGGCCGGGCACGGTGGCGCGGCCCGCGCGGAGCATCGTCGTCACGATCTCCAGAGCCTCGGCGAATCTGCCGACCCGGTGGTCGTACGCCAGCCCGAACGCCGTGAACTCCGGCTCGTGCCACCCGGCACCCAGGCCGAGGACGACCCGCCCGTCGCTGATCTCCTGCAGCGTGTCGGCCATCCGCGCCAACACCCCCGGTGGTCGGAACGCCGTGCACAGCACCAGCGCTCCCAGCCGCACCCTCGAGGTGACACCGGCGAGCGCACTCATCACCGTCCACGCCTCCCACGGCGAGGCCGCCGCGTCCTCGGTCGACTCGCCGAGCAGGTGGTCGTAGACCCAGACCGAATCCAGACCGGCGTCTTCGGCGCGGGTGGCGAGGGACCGAATGTCGGCAAAGCTCCGCGGCACACCCGGCTGCGACTCCTCGCCCAACGGCAAGATCACGCCCACACGCATGGATGGTCCCCTTCCACCAGGAGGTGATGTCCGCAGCCTCGAAGTGCCACGTGGTGCGCGAGGTGCGGCACGGCCCACAGTGCCTACCGGCGGCAGCGTATCCGGCCTGGCCCGATCGAAGGAACGACAGTGGTCCCCAGGCGCGTTGAACCCGCATGCTCTTCGACACCGACGCGACCTTCACCGGGTGCCACGACCTCCGAGACAAAGGTGTTGACCAGCTGCGCTATCCGGTCGACTCGGTGGTCGTTCTCGTCGGCATCCCCGGTGCGGGCAAGAGCACGCTACTGCACAGGCTTTCCGGAACCGCCGCTGACGAACCACTCCCGGAGCAGCGCGGAGGCGTCCGGATCGTCGACTCCGAGCAGGAGCGCTTGCGCTGGCACCGGTACGTGGGGGGCCGGTCCTACGCCTGGTGGCGTCCAGCCGTGCACGCGGTGCACTACGGCCGCGTCTGGGCCGCGATCCGGCACGGGGGTCCGGTGATTGTTCCCGACTGCGGTACGCGTTCGTGGGTACGCAGGCTGCTGGGGCGCCTCGTCGCGGCCGAGCGTCGCGCCCTGCACCTGGTGCTCCTCGACGCCACACCGGAGCAGGCCCGGGCGGGTCAGCAGACGCGGGGACGATCCCTTGGTGTGCAGAGCTTCCAGCGGCACTGTCGCCGATGGGGCGCGCTCCTGGCCGCGGTGGAACGGGAGGGAGATCCGGCGCATCTGGTGCCCGGCGCCCGGTCGGCGGTGATCCTGGACCTGTGGGCGGCGGAGCGGCTTCGCGCCGTGAGTTTCACCTCCGTGTCCGGGCGGTCGGACTACGGCGTTGTGGCCGAACTCCGGTCCGGTTCCTGTTCCTCCCCCTGTCCCTCGCCCCTGCCCTGATCCGTACGCCGCCTCTGGTCTTCGTCCCGGCCCTGATC
>JBOHED010000643.1:0-6386 GCA_050700915.1 Actinopolymorphaceae bacterium
GTACGAGTCGTCGCCGTACGACGGTGGCCCGGACTCCTCGACGAGGTCTCCTGCGTAGACCACGTCTGCGTCGGGGACCCGGACCACGACGTCGCCCTCGGTGTGTCCGCGCCCAGGATGCACGAGCTCGACCACCCGGTCGCCGAGGTCGATCATCGCGACCGAGGCGAACGTTCGTCCCGGCGGCACCACCTCCAGCGCGGCCATCTCCTGCGCCCACTCGGCCGACCGCGCGGAGAGCTCGGTACGTACGTCGTCGGCGCGGGCCTCGAGCATCGCGGGCACGGACTCGTGGCCGTAGATCACCGCCTCGGTGAACCGCGCGTTGCCGAAGCAGTGGTCGAAGTGCCAGTGGGTGTCGACCACCCAGCGCACCGGCGCGGGGGAGAGGCGTCGCAGGTCGGCGCCTAACTCGTCGGCTTCGCCCAGGCTTGCCCGGGTGTCGACCACCAGGATGCCGTCGGCACCCACGACCACCCCGATCGTGAGGTCGTACGACGGATACCGCCGGGCGAAGCAGCCCGGTCCGACCTCGGTCCACCCGTGCGCGCTCGTGTCCACGAGCCCAAGCCTCGCATCCACTCAGGACGCACATTCGGGGCCTCTCCACGTAGACTGGCACTCGGGTTCGGGGAGTGCCAGGCACATTGCCGCTGCCCCCGTCTCGGCTCAACCGGACGCGAGGAGGTGCGGGCACCATGCTCGACGAGAGGAAGCTGTCCGTCCTCCGCGCCATTGTCGAGGACTACGTCCACACCGAGGAACCGGTCGGCTCCAAGGCGTTGGTCGACCGGCACCACCTCGGCGTCTCGTCCGCGACCGTCCGCAACGACATGGCGGCGCTGGAGGAGGAGGGCTACATCGCGCAGCCGCACACCAGCGCGGGCCGGATTCCGACCGACAAGGGCTACCGGCTCTTCGTCGACCGGCTGACCACGATCAAGCCGATGTCGGGCGCCGAGCGGCGGGCGATCTCGACGTTCCTCGAGGGTGCGGTCGATCTGGACGACGTGGTCAACCGGACCGTACGCCTGCTCGCCCAGCTCACCCGGCAGGTCGCGGTCGTGCAGTACCCCACCCTGTCGCGGTCGACCGTCCGCCACGTCGAGTTGGTGTCGCTGTCGTCGACCCGGCTCCTGCTCGTGCTGATCACCAGCACAGGTCGGGTGGAGCAGCGTGTCGCCGACGTCGGCAAGGCACCCGACGACGCCCTCCTGGGCGACGTCCGGGCCCGCCTCAACGCCGCCGTGATGGGTGCCCGGCTCACCGAGGTCCAGGCCCTCGTGGCCGACCTTCCCGACGCGTTCGCCGCCGACGACCAGCCGGTCGTCGCCACCATCGTGTCGACCTTCCTCGAGACCATCGTCGAACGCCCGGAGGAACGCATCGCCGTCGGTGGCACCGCCAACCTCATCCCGCTCGGGCAGGAGTTCCACTCCTCGATCCGGCCGGTCCTCGAGGCCCTGGAGGAGCATGTCGTCCTGCTGCGGCTCCTCGAGTCGACGGCGCCGGCCCGCCTCACGGTCCGGATCGGGCACGAGAACCCGTACGCTGAGCTGGCGGCCGCCTCGGTTGTCGCTACCGGCTATGGTCCTGGGGACGAGACGCTGGCCAACCTGGGCGTCGTCGGACCCACCCGGATGGACTATCCGGGCACGATGGGTGCGGTCCGGGCCGTGGCCAGATATGTCAGTCAGATCCTCGCAGGGGAATAGCGTCTCACCAGGCAACGGGTCTAAAGGGAAGATGAGTCTCAAGGGAATGAGTCAGTGCAAGAGGCCACCCACAGCATGAGCCAGGACTATTACGAACTCCTCGGAGTCGGGCGCGACGCCTCGGCCGAGGAGATCAAGAAGGCCTACCGCAGGCTGGCGCGCACCCTGCACCCTGACGTCAACCCGGATCCTGAGACGCACGAGCGCTTCAAGGAGGTCACCCGCGCCTACGAGGTCCTGTCGGACCCGAAGAAGCGGCAGGTCTACGACCTGGGTGGTGACCCGCTCGGCGCGGCCGGACAAGGTGCCGGATACGGGCAGGGGTTCTCGTTCACCGACATCATGGACGCGTTCTTCGGCGGCGCGAGCGCCCGTGGCCCGCGACCCCGCACCCGGCGCGGACAGGACGCCCTGCTGCGCCTCTCGGTCGACCTGGCCGAAGCGGTGTTCGGTGCCGTCAAGGAAGTCCAGGTGGACACGGCGGTCGTCTGCGGAAGCTGTTCGGGCAAGGGGGCGGCACCTGGCACGGTGCCCACGAGCTGCTCGGTCTGCGAAGGGCGGGGCGAGGTCAGCTCCGTCCAGCGTTCGTTCCTCGGCCAGGTCATGACGAGCCGGCCGTGCCCGCGCTGCCAGGGCTTCGGCACGATCATCCCCAACCCGTGCCCCGAATGCGCCGGTGAGGGCCGGGTACTGTCCCGGCGTACTCTCGCCGTCCGGATCCCCGCGGGAGTCGACGACGGCACCAGGATCCAGCTGGCCGGTCAGGGCGAGGTCGGTCCCGGCGGCGGACCGGCGGGAGACCTGTACGTCGAGATCCAGGTGGCCCCACACGAGGTCTGGAGCCGGAGTGGCGCCGACCTGCACTGCTCGGTGACGCTGCCCATGACCGCGGCGGCACTCGGCACGACGATCTCGCTGGAAACGCTCGACCACGACACGCTCGATGTCGACGTCAAGCCAGGCACCCAGTCCGGGCAGCGGCTCGTCGTCACCGGCCGCGGCGTACCCCATCTGTCCGGTTCGCACCGCGGTGAGCTGGTCGTCCACGTCGTGGTCGAGACGCCGACGAGGCTCGACCCGGCACAGCGGGAGCTGGTCACGGAGCTCGCCCGGCTGCGCGACGAGGAGAAGGCGAGCGGCCAGTTCTCCACCGAACGCCGGGGCGTGTTCTCGCGGATCCGGGACGCCTTCAACGACCGGGGCGTCTGAACCGCCGTGGCACGGACAGCTGACGACTGCGTGTTCTGCGGCATCGTCGCCGGCAGTATCCCGTCGGACCAGGTACGCGAGACCGGCCAGACGCTCGCCTTCCGTGACGTGAGCCCACAGGCGCCGGTCCACGTCCTGGTCGTCCCCAAGGACCACTACGCCGATGCGGCGGAGGTCGCGGCCGCCGCGCCCGACCTGCTCCGGCTGCTGCTCGAGGAGTGCGTGTCGGTCGCCGGGGCCGAAGGGGTCGCGGAGTCCGGATACCGGATCATCCTCAACACCGGTGAGCAGGGTGGTCAGGCGGTCGCACACTGCCACGCCCATGTGCTCGGCGGCCGGCAGCTGGTGGACCAGCTGGGCTGAGCAGCGCCGACCGGTTGGCCGAAGTCGCGCAAGTGCGGAAGAAATACCCGTCCGCATACGGTCCCGAGCGGGCTACCATGACTGTCGATCCACCGGCAGACGCCGGGCGTCTGCACGCAGGGACTACGGAGGAGAGGGCCGACCACGGCCGCCCATGGGCAAGATCAACCCGTCACAGACCAAGATCGTCGTACCGTCGAGCATCTCCATGGTGAGCCTGCTCGGGCCGCGTGATGAGTTCCTCCGGGTCGCCGAGAAGGAGTTCGACGCCGAGATCAACGTCCGCGGCAACGAGATCACCGTGATCGCCGAGCCCGATGAGCGGATCCTCGTCGAGCAGCTGTTCGACGAACTGGTCGCCGTCGTCCGCTCCGGCCACGGGCTCACCTCCGACGCGGTAGAACGCAGCATCGCGATGCTCCGGGCCCGTGAGACCGAACGTCCCGCCGACGTCCTCACGCTCAACATCCTGTCCAACCGCGGCAAGACGATCCGACCGAAGACGCTGGGACAGAAGCACTACGTCGACGCGATCGACGAGCACACCGTGGTGTTCTCCGTCGGCCCCGCGGGCACGGGCAAGACCTACCTCGCCATGGCGAAGGCGGTCCAGGCCCTGCAGGCCAAGCAGGTCAACCGGATCATCCTCACCCGGCCGGCGGTCGAGGCGGGGGAGCGGCTCGGGTTCCTCCCGGGCACGCTGTCGGAGAAGATCGACCCGTACCTCCGGCCGCTCTACGACGCGCTGCACGACATGATCGACCCCGACTCGATCCCGCGCCTGCTCACGGCCGGCACGATCGAGGTCGCGCCCCTGGCATATATGCGGGGACGTAGCCACCCTGTCTTCACGAACGTGCTGACGCCGGACGGGTGGCGACCCATCGGCGACCTTCGAGTGGGCGATCTCGTCATCGGCTCGAATGGCGAACCGACCCCGGTCCTGGGCGTCTACCCGCAGGGCGAGCGGGACATCTACCGCGTCACGGCCCAGGACGGCGCCTGGACGCTGTGCTGCGGTGAGCACCTGTGGACGGTCCGCACGGCCGCAGACCGCCGCCGTAATAAGCCGTGGCGGGTCCTGGAGACCCGGGAGATGATCGGCAACCTGCGCGCCGCCCACGCCCGGCGCTACGAGCTGCCGCTGCTCACGGCACCAGTGTGCTTCCCCGAGCGTGAGGTCCCGATGGACCCCTACGCGCTAGGGCTCCTGCTCGGAGACGGTTGTCTGACCGGCTCGACAACGCCGAGTTTCGCCACCGGCGACCCTGAGCTCGCGGTCGCGCTCGGGGAACTCCTGCCGGGGGTCGCGGTCAACCACAAGAGCGGTCCCGACTATGTGCTCAACCGCATCACGGTGCCGGGGCAGGTCATCACGATGGCGAACCCGGTCACCGCGATCGCCCGGGACCTCGGTCTGTGCGGCACCAGGTCGGAGTCCAAGTTCGTACCAGAGGCGTATCTCTACAACACCGCGGACGTGCGGCTCGCTGTGCTCCAGGGTCTCCTCGACTCCTATGGCGGGTCGGTCACGCAGGCTGACCGAACCTGTCGCATTCAGTACTCGACCACATCGATCCTGCTCTGCGACGACGTCATCGCGCTGGTCCAGTCGCTTGGCGGCGTCGCGTATACCCGACGTCGCGCCGCCGCCGGTCGGAAGCCGGGCAAGGCCCAGGGCCGTGACGTCCCCTTCCGCCACGATGCCCACATCATCGATATCCGCCTCCCCGAGGGCATCGAACCCTTCCGGCTCGCGCGAAAGCGGGACAAGTACCACGCGGCCGGTGGCGGCGGGCGCCCGATGCGGTTCATCGACAGCATCGAGCCTGCTGGCCGTGAGGAGAGCGTCTGTATCCAGGTGGCAGCGGCGGATTCGTTGTACGTCACCCAGGACTATCTCCTGACCCACAACACCCTGAATGACGCGTTCATCATCCTCGACGAGGCGCAGAACACCTCGCCTGAGCAGATGAAGATGTTCCTCACCCGGCTCGGGTTCGGCTCGAAGATGGTCGTCACGGGTGACGTCACCCAGATCGACATCCCGGGCGGCGGCACCTACTCCGGGCTGAAGGTGGTGCGGGACGTCCTGACCGGCATCGACGACGTGCACTTCTGCGCGTTGACCAGCCAGGACGTCGTACGCCACAAGCTCGTCGGACGGATCGTCGCGGCCTACGACGCCTACGAAGGGCGCGCCGATGACACCGCGTCCCGTCCGGTCGACGTACGCCGGCGGAAGCCCGGACCCCCGCGGCCCTGAGGGGACCTGAACGGACCCGTGCCGATGAACCCAGCCGATGAACCCGAGCTGAGGCGACGACCTGACGACCGGAGGAAACCGTGCGGGCCCGCCAGCCGTCTCTTTCCCACCCGAGCGTCGATTCGAGACACCACCTGAGGCCCAGCGTGAACCTTCCATGAGCATCGACATCGCCAACGAGTCCGGCGTCGACGTCAACGAACGCGAGGTCGCCCGGCTGGCCCGCTTCGTCCTCGACCGGATGCGCGTCCATCCCCAGGCCGAGCTGTCGGTTGTCCTGGTCGACGAGAAGACGATGGCGGAGCATCATCTGCGGTGGATGGACGAGCCTGGGCCGACCGACGTGCTGGCGTTCCCGATGGACGAGCTGCGCCCAGGCCGGGATGGCGAGGACCCGCCGGCCGGGTTGCTCGGTGACGTCGTCCTCTGCCCGCAGGTGGCCGACCGGCAGGCCAAGGAGGCCGGACACTCCCGAGAGGACGAGCTCCATCTGCTCGCCGTCCACGGCCTCCTGCACCTGCTCGGCTATGACCACGCCGATCCGGACGAACATCGGGAGATGTTCGCCCTGCAGGCGCGGTTGCTCGGAGAGTGGCAGCCGTTGCGACATCGGAGCGGTCAGTGAGGCACGTTCGGAGTCGGTGGCCCTGATGGGTGGCGACACGGTCCTACTGGTCCTGGCGGGGATTCTGGTCCTCATCGCCGGCATCCTCGCCGCGGCTGAGGCCGCACTGTCGACGTTCTCCAAGTCGCGCGCGGACGGGTTGGTCGCGGCCGGTCGGCGAGGCGGTGAGCGGGTCCGGATGCTGGTGGCGGACAGCGCTCCCTACCTC
>JBOHED010000644.1:0-4413 GCA_050700915.1 Actinopolymorphaceae bacterium
GCTCGCACACCGGTGGACTCCCGCCCCGCACCGACCCGCGCCGGCCGGTCTACGAGGACGTCGTGACCGACGTACTGGCCCGCCTGGAAGCACTGACCGAGCGCGCCCTGGCCGTCGGCGTACGACGGGACGCGATCCTCATCGACCCCACGCACGACTTCGGCAAGACGACCGCGCACTCCCTCGAGATCACCCGGCGGCTCGACGAGTTGGTGCACACCGGCTGGCCGGTGCTGGTGGCCCTGTCCCGCAAGGACTTCGTGGGCGAGACGCTGGACCTGCCGGTGGAGCAGCGGCTTGCCGGGACGCTGGCTGCCACGGCGGTGTCGGCGTGGCTCGGCGCGCGGGTGTTCCGGGCGCATGACGTACGCGAGACGCGGCAGGTGCTGGACATGGTGGCGTCGATCCGGGGGACGCGACCACCGGCGGCGCCCCGACGCGGCCTCGAGTAGGGGCTGCCTCGGATCGAGCTCGGCCTTCGGCGTCCATGATCATGCCCGGAAATTGGCGGTTTGCCCGGGCGAACACTTTCCGATTGGTAGTACGTGATCATGAACGGGCGCCCGCAGCGACCGGTACGTCTGGGAACATGCCGACCGTGACCTCACTCGAGCGGGCGCGGCGGCTTGTCGACACCCACCTGGCCCGGGCCTTTCCCGAGGTGGCCGCGGCGCTGCTCAGTGGCTCGGTCGCCCGCGGTCGGGCCACCGCCACGTCCGATGTCGACCTCGTCGTCCTGCTCCCGGACGGCGGAGGATCACGCCGCGAGACAGTCGAGTGGGACGGTGTGACGGTCGACCTGTTCGCCTACGACCCACCTGGTCTCGACCGCTGGCTCGCGGCCGACACCGAGCGCCGCCGGCCGGTCCTGTGCTCACTGATCCTCGACGGCATCCTCGTCGCGGGCGTTCCGGATGTCGCCGCCGACGCGAAGGCCCGGGCGCGGGGCGTCCTCGCCGCCGGGCCACGACCGCTCACCGATGCGGAGCGACTGCGGATGCGGTACGGCGCGACCGACCTGCTGCTGGACGTCGAGAGCTCGACAGACCGCGCCGAGACGCTGCTCCTCGCGGCGGCACTCGTACAGACGATCACCGACCTCACCCTCTCCGCCGCCGGACGGTGGACAGGGGCAGGAAAGTGGTTGGTCCGCGAACTTCGGGCGTACGACCGGGGACGCGCCGACGCCCTCGCCGACGCACACGACGCCCTTGCCCGCCACGACACGAAGTCCCCACTGCTCCACGCCGTCGACGACCTGTTGGCGCTCCGAGGCGGCCGCTACCTGATCGGGCGCGCTGACCAGGGCTGAGCTGGCCGGGCGGGGCGGGCTCGGCACACTCGAACCAGGGTCAGCTCTCCGGCGCCACCTGCTGGCCGTTGCCGGGCACCATGCCCGACGCATCCGACGGACCGGGGGGTTCCGACTCGACCGAGTGGATCCGGCGTACGGCCTCGTCGACGTCGTCGGTGACGATCAGCATGTCGACGTCCCGCGCCCTGATCTTGCCGCCCACCAGCACGGTGTCGCGCAGCCAGGCCAGCAGGCCGGACCAGTACGCCGTGCCCATCAGGACGACCGGGAACCTCGTGACCTTCCGGGTCTGGACCAGGGTGAGCGCCTCGAAGAGTTCGTCGAAGGTGCCGAAACCGCCGGGGAGCACCACGAACCCCTGTGCGTACTTCACGAACATCGTCTTGCGCGCGAAGAAGTACCGGAAGTTGACGCCGATGTCGACCCAGGGGTTCATGCCCTGCTCGTACGGAAGTTCGATGCCGAGGCCGACAGAGACCCCGCCCGCCTCGCTCGCGCCCTTGTTCGCGGCCTCCATGACACCCGGTCCGCCCCCGGTGATGACGGCGTAGCCGGCGCGGGCGAGGGCAGCGCCGAGGCGTTCGGCGGTGGCGTACTCGGGGTCGGTCAGAGCGGTGCGCGCACTGCCGAACACGCTGATCGCTGGTCCCAGTTCGGCGAGCGTCCCGAAGCCCTCGACGAACTCGGACTGGATCCGCATCACCCGCCAGGGGTCGGTGTGGACCCAGTCGCCGGAGCCGCGACTGTCGAGCAACCGCTGGTCGGTCGTACTGCCGGACACCTGGCCCCGGCGCGTCACGATCCGGCCGTGATGCTGCGCCACACGGCCGTCTTGACCAGCCCGGTCATCCTGGCCAGTGGGGTCAGCGCGGGCGTCCGGATCAGTGGACTCGGGCGGGACAGGGTGCGGGTGGGGCATCTGTCGAATGGTAGATGCCCACTCGGCCCGCCATGGCGGCCGATGCTCAACCGCGATGAGCCGCGGCGGACCTGGAAGCGATCCCGGTAGCGGTGGACGTGCTCGAGGCGCTGCACAAAAGGACACCGAACGGCCGAACAGGGTGAACGTGCCATCATCGACCACCATGCGCTTCTCGGCACTTGCCCACCTGTCCTGCCCGCGCTGCGACCAGCGCCACGACGCCGACCAGGTCACGAACGTGTGTACGTGCGGGTCGCCGCTGCTCGTCGACTACGACTTGGCCGAGGTCGGCGGCGGGATGACCCGCGACGAGATCGCCGGCCGGAAGCCGACGCTGTGGCGGTATCACGAGCTGCTGCCGGTACGAACCGAGTCGCAGGTCACCTCCCTCGGCGAAGGGATGACGCCGCTCGTGCCACTGCCTTCGTACGGGCGTGAGGTCGGTCTCGACGGCCTCCTCATGAAGGACGAGGGCCTGGTGCCCACCGGGTCGTTCAAGGCGCGCGGCGCCGCGGTCGGGGTGTCGCGGGCGCGCGAGCTGGGCGTGAAGAAGATCGCGATGCCCACCAACGGCAACGCCGGGTCGGCGTGGGCGACCTACGCGGCACGTGGCGGGATGCAGAGCCTGATCGCGATGCCGTACGACGCACCGGAGATCTGCCGCCGCGAGTGCGCCGTCGTGGGCGCGGAGCTGGTCCTCGTTGACGGGCTGATCGGCGATGCGGCTGCTGTCGTGCGTACGGCGCTGGCCGAGCGGGACGGCTACTTCGACGTGTCCACGCTGCGCGAGCCCTATCGCATCGAGGGCAAGAAGACGATGGGCCTCGAGATCGCCGAGCAGCTCGGTTGGCGGATGCCCGACGTGATCGTCTACCCGACCGGGGGCGGTGTCGGGCTGATCGGGATCTGGAAGGCGCTCCGCGAGCTGCTGTCACTGGGCTGGGTGTCCGGGTCGCTGCCGCGGCTCGTGGCGGTGCAGGCCGAGGGTTGCGCGCCGATCGTGTCGGCGTGGGAACGAGGTGCGGCGGAGAGCGAGCCCTGGCCCGACGCGCGGACAGTGGCGTTCGGGATCACGGTGCCGAAGGCGCTCGGGGACTTCCTCATCCTGCGGGCCGTGCGAGAGACGGGCGGGTGCGCGGTCGCGGTGTCCGACGCGGACCTGCTCGCCGCGCAGCGCCGGGTGGCGGAGCTGGAGGGTGCGTTCGTGTGCCCGGAGGGTGCGGCGGCGTTCGAGGCCGTACGCCAGCTCCGGGCGTCGGGATGGATCGCGGCTGGCGAGGAGGTCGTCGTACTCAACACCGGCAGCGGCCTGAAGTACCCCTCGACCGTCCCGCTCCCCCAGGCGCCCTGATCCATTGCGGGCCTTGATCCCGCACCCTCCCCATCATGAAGCGAAACCGGATCGTGGAACCTGGCGGGGCTATACCTCCGCGAAGTCTTCATGATCACCCAGGGCGGCTGAGCACTACGTGAGCGAGGTGAGCCAGGCGGTGAGGCGTTCCTCGCACCGGTGGAGTTCGGCGATCTCGACGTACTCGTCCTTGGTGTGGGCCAGCTGTGACTCGCCCGGGCCGTAGTTGACCGCGGGGATGCTCAGCTCGGCGAAGCGGGCGACGTCGGTCCAGCCGAACTTCGGCCGCGGCTCGGCCTCCACCGCCGCCACGAAGTCGGCCGCGGCTGGGCGATCCAGTCCGGGCAACGCTCCCGGCGCGCTGTCGCGAAGCTCGACGACGTGGTCGCCGAACACCTCGCGCACGTGGGCGAACGCCTCGTCCTCCGACCGGTCCGGCGCGAACCGGTAGTTGACGGTGACCCGGCACTCGTCCGGGATCACGTTTCCCGCGACGCCACCGGTGATCCCCACGGCGTGGAGCCCCTCGCGATAGACGAGCCCGTCGATCGGGACCTCGCGCGCCTGGTAGGACGCCAACCGGGTCAGCACCGCGCCGGCGGCGTGGATCGCGTTCGCGCCCATCCACCCCCGCGCACTGTGCGCCCGCTTGCCGGGCAGCACGACGTCGGCCCGCAGCGTGCCCTGGCAACCGCCCTCGACCTGGGCGCTCGAGGGCTCCATGAGGACGGCGAAGTCGGCGGCCAGCATCGCGGGAAAGTGCCGGGCGAGCTGGCCGAGCCCGTTCTTCTCCGCCTCGACCTCCTCGCAGTCGTAGAAGACGTA
>JBOHED010000645.1:0-8623 GCA_050700915.1 Actinopolymorphaceae bacterium
CTCGATGCAACCGTGACATCACCGTACCGATCGGAGTCGCCATGATGTCGGCAATCTCCTTGTAGGAGAACCCCTCGACGTCGGCGAGATAGACCGCCATCCGGAAGTCGTCCGGCACCTGCTGCAGGGCCTCCTTGACGTCGGAGTCCGGCAGGTGCTCCAACGCCTCCGCCTCGGCGGACTTCAGCCCGGCCGCGGTGTGGGACTCAGCGCGCGCGAGCTGCCAGTCTTCGATCTCCTCGGTCGCCGCCCGCTGCGGCTCCCGCTGGCGCTTGCGGTAGCTGTTGATGAAGGTGTTGGTGAGGATCCGGTAGAGCCAGGCCTTGAGGTTCGTTCCCTCCGTGAACTGGTGGAACGAGGAGTATGCCTTCGCGAACGTCTCCTGGACCAGATCGTCGGCATCGGCCGGGTTTCGGGTCATCCGGAGCGCGGCGTTGTACAACTGGTCGAGGAACGGCAGCGCATCCCGCTCGAATCGGGCGCTCCGCTCCTCTGGTGTCTCGGTCTTCGCCACAGCTCTCATCGCTCGCGAGGATAGCTCCACCGAGCTACCGGCTTTATCCGGCGTCCACTCCAGCCACTCGGAAGTGACCTTCGTCGAGTCGGAGCGGGCCGGGCAGGCAGCAACCACAGGTGGTCTCCTTCACGCCGCGGGACGGTTCGACTCCTCACAACACGCAAAAGTCCGGCGTGATTCCCCGCCTCGATGCGGGATGTACGAAGGAGCGCCTGGCGCGCGGGCCGGCCGTGCGTACGAAGGATTCCGTGGCGCGCGAGCCGACGATGCGGACGAACGCGGGCGTCGCTCACGGTCCGACCGTCCGCGCGATCCACTCCGCCACCGACTCGGCCACGATGGTGAGGCCCTCCTCCTGGGTGATGGGCGCCGACTTCGCGACCTGGAACTCGTGGTCGGCCCCCGGGACGATTGCGACATCGAGGTTCTCCGGGAGCTCTTCCGGACGACCGAACGCATCCCGCTCACCCTGGACGACCAGGGTGGGCACTCCCGCCCCGAGCAGCTCGTCGACGCGGGACTTGTCCGGACGACCGGGGGGATGCAGCGGAAACGCCAATGCCACGCAGCCGAGCGCACCCATCCGCCGCGCCGTACGACAGGCCACTCGCGCCCCGGCACTGCGTCCGCCGACTATCAGTGGCGTGCGGGTCCGAAGGGCGTTCAGAGCGCCCGTCCAGGCCCGGTCAAGGGTGTCGGGGTTGGGCGCGACCCGCTTGCCGGCCAGCCGCCACGGCTGCTCGACGCGGATCACGGAGATGTCGTAGGCCGGGAGCGCGGCCGCGAGCACCTCGAGGTCCCACGCGTCCGGTCCGCCCCCGGCGCCGTGACCGAGGACGAGCGTCGCTGAGGTGTGCCGTGCGCGGTCGTAGATCAGCCGCGCCTGACCCTCGCCGGTATCGACGAGCCGTTTGGTCCAGACCATGTGCATGATCGTCCCAAATCCCGGCAACGTTTGTGGTGTCGGCCATGAGATTGTGGACAGGCCGGGTCAGAACAACCCGCCGGCGTCGTTCTCGGCCTCGAGGGGTTTCCTCAGATCAGGGCCGTTGTTGCGGACGTTGTTGACCGCGGTGGAGACCGGATAGGCGTCGAGGCGGCCGGGGGCGGCGGGTACGAGCACCGAGCGCACGTGCTCCTGGTCCGTCACCCGCGGGTCGAGCCAGGTGGCGTACTGCGTGGGCTCCACGAGGAGCGGCATCCGGTCGTGGATCCGGCCGAGATTGTCCTCGGCCGACGTGGTGAGCACCGTGCAGGTCCATACCAGTCGGGCGGGATCGTCCTCGTCCTTGGTGGGGTCGCGCCAGATCTCGTAGAGCCCGGCCATCGCGAGAACGCCCTCGTCGCCCCGGTGGATGAAGAACGGCTGCTTCTTGCCCTTCTTCTCGCCGTACCACTCGTAGTAGCCGTCGGCCGGCAGCAGGCAGCGCCGGGACGCGAACGCGCGGCGGTAGGCGGGCTTCTCGTGGGCGGTCTCCAGGCGGGCGTTGATGAGCCGGTTGCCGATCTTGGCGTCCTTGGCCCACGAGGGGATGAGGCCCCACTTGACCATGGTCAGCCGGCGCTCTGGTGCGGCCTCGGGTTCGTCGCGGGGAACCCGGTCGAGGACAGCTGGGACCTGTTTGGTCGGGGCGACGTTGTAGTCGGGCTGGAGCTTCTCGCGGACATCGACCCGCGCGACCTCGAACTCCCGCGCCAAGTCCTCCGGATCACGGCTCAACGAATATCTCCCGCACATACCGACCATCCTCCCCCGCCACCCACCTGCCCTGCCACCCCGTCGACATCGACGCCGCCTGGGCGTGAGGACCGCGAGTGAGGACTGGGCGCTCAATGATCACGACCGAAGACGCTGCGGGGCCGTTCCGTGATCATGAAACCTGCCTGGTGTCCCAGGCCCGGCGACTTTCATGGTCACCGGTCGGGTCGGTGACCATGAAACCTGAGCGGTGCCACGGGCCCGGGCAGTCTTCATGATCACGCTGGCTGGCAGCGTAGGGTGGGTGTGCGCAAAACGGCGACGACGGAGACAAGTAGCGCGGGACACCCGGAGCACGAGAGAGCCGGCCGGTAGCTGAGAAGGCGGCCTCCGAACCCGACGCGAAGACACTCCCGAGCCGCGGAGACGAACGGCAGCTGTCGAGCCGACCGCCGATGTACGCACGTGTGCGGCGGTGGTGGCAGCGGCGGCGGCTCAGTAGGCTCCGCCGGCCGGCCCCCGTCATCGGGCCCGAACGAGGCCACGGCATCCGTGTCGTGGTGAAGGTGTGGTGGCACCGCGAGTCCCCCTCGCCCACACCCCAGGGGACGCACCCAGCACCCGTGGGAGGTGACCACCATGCAGCAGTCCGTCGTACCGTCGAGCCAGCCGGGTCCTCAGAGCCAGCCGAACCTGCGGTCAGACCTGCGTACGCTCACCGCCGACCTCGCATCGATCGAGGACGGCGCGGACGTACGACTCCAGGGGTGGGTCCACCGCCGCCGGCGCCTCGCGTCCGTCACGTTCGTCGTCATCCGTGACCGCTCCGGTCTTGCCCAGGTCGTCGTCCGCGACCCGCAGACCGTCGCACAGGTCGAGGAGATCGGCGAAGAGACCGTCGTCGAGGTGACCGGGAAGGCCGTGGCCAACCCGCAAGCGCCCGGAGGTGTGGAGGTCGGCGACCCGACCCTCACCCTCCTGTCAGACCCGGCGGAGACACCGCCGGTCGAGTTGTGGCGGCCAGCGGTCAACGCCGGCATGCCCACGCTGCTCGACCATGCCGGAGTCACCCTGCGGCACCCGTCGCTCCGGGCACCGTTCGAGATCGCGGCCGCTGCGGTCGCGGGGTTCCGTGCGGCACTCCGGGCGCAGTCGTTCACGGAGATCCAGACGCCGAAGATCGTCGGAGCGGCGACGGAGAGCGGAGCGAACGTGTTCCAGCTCGACTACTTCGGGCGCCCGGCCTATCTCGCGCAGTCGCCGCAGTTCTACAAGCAGACGCTGGTCGGGGTGTTCGAGCGGGTCTTCGAGGTCGGCCCGGTGTTCCGTGCCGAGCCGCACGACACTGTTCGGCATCTGGCGGAGTACGTCTCGCTGGACGCCGAGCTGGGGTTCGTCGACGACCACCGTGAGGTCATGGCGGCCACGCACGCCGCTGTCGCGGGCATGGTGGGGGCGGTCGCCGAGCACGCACGGCCTGCGGTCGAGCGCTTGGGCGTCCGCCTGCCGGGAGTGCCCGAGGAGATCCCGGTCCTGCACTTCGCGGACGCGTTGAAGCTGGTCGGCGCACCCGATGACGAGCAGGATCTCGCACCCGCCCACGAACGCGCGGTCGGCGAGTGGGCGTTGCGCGAGCATGGCAGCGACTTCGCTTTCGTCGTCGGCTACCCGACCGGGAAGCGGGCGTTCTACACGCATCCGCAGACGTACCCGACCTCGGATCCGTACTGGTCCAACTCCTTCGACCTGATCTTCCGCGGTATGGAGCTGGTCAGTGGTGGACAGCGCCTGCACCGGTACGACGACTACGTCGCGGTGCTGACCGAACGCGGGCTGCCGGTCGAGTCGTACGCGTCCTACATCGAGCCGTTCCGGTACGGCATCCCGCCGCACGGCGGGTTCGCGTTCGGACTCGAACGGTTCGTGGCGCGGCTGGTCGGCGCGGACAACATCCGGCAGGTGACGCTCTTCCCACGTGACCTGCACCGGCTGACCCCGTAGCGGCCGGCCCCGTAGCCGCCGGCTCCGTGTCGGCTGACCAGTAGCGCGCGGCTACGCCGCCGCCTGCGCGGGGACTGTCCGTCGTGCGTGATGGGCTCGGACGCGGGTATGAGCGCTCACATGACGCTCGTCAGAATGCTCGCTCGGCCGATGCTCGCCGCGATCTTCGTCGTCCAGGGGGTCCGCGCGATCAAGAACCCGGACGCGCTGGTCCCGAGGGTGAAGCCGTTCACCGACCAGATCGTGCCCACGGTGAAGAAGGTCGCCCCGGACGCGGTGGCACGCAGGGTGCCGGAGAACCCGCGCACGTTGGTACGTCTGAACGGGGCCGTCCACCTCGTCGGCGGGCTGGCCCTGGCAACCGGCCAGGGCCGGCGCGCCGGTGCGCTGCTGCTGGCCGCGTCGATGGTGCCGACCACCATGGCCGGCCATCCGTACTGGGAGGAGGACGACCCCGCGCAGCGGGCCAACCAGCAGGTCCACTTCCTGAAGAACGTCGCGATGCTCGGCGGACTGCTCCTCGCCGCAGTCGACACCGAGGGCAAGCCGGGATTGTGGTGGCGGGCACGCTACAGCGCGCGGGACGCGAAGAAGGCCTCCAAACGCCTGAGCAAGGCGGCCCGGCGGGAGGCACATCTGGCGGCGAAGGTCGCGGAGCACCATGCACACCTGGCCGCGAAATCGACTCAGCCCTTCAAGGCCGGCAAGAGCGCTGTGGCAGGTGCGTCCACGACAGCGGCCAAGGCGTTGCACGCTGCCAGGTCCGGCCAGATCCCCCACCCCAGGAAGTCCGCCGGGCATGGCAAGAACGGGCACGGCAGGAAGAACGGTGTGCTCGGCAAGCTCGGCCGGTCCGACAGGCCTGCCCGGTCCGACAGGGCGGCGAAGCACCCGATTTTCGGCAGGCACGGCAGGAACGGCAGGTCCGCCCGCCTGGTGACAACCGCCAGGTCCTGACACCCCACCCACGCCAGCCTGGTGACCACCGCCAGGTCCTGACACCCCACCCACGCCGGGCGATGCCCGACCCGGGGACGACGTGGGTACGCACGCAGCCGACTGGGACCGCCGTCGCGAGCAGAGACCCCTAGTGTTCGGGGATGGCTCCACGTTCGCGTAAGCAGATCACGCTGAAGGACCCGCGCGCGATGCGCGCGCTCGCCCACCCGGCGCGCATCATGGTGATCGACGAGCTGTACGGCGGACGGGTGGCCACGTCGACCGAGCTCGCCGAGCTGACCGGGCTGACGCCGAGCGCGATGAGCTACCACATGCGGGCGATGGAGAGGCTCGGCATCGTCGTACGCGACGAGTCCGCCACCGACGCCCGCGAACGTCCCTGGCGTGCCGCGGGGCGCGGTCTCAGCTTCGCGGCCCTGACGACGCGGGCCCAGCACGCCGCCGCCGGTGTGCTCACCGCCACCATCATGCAGACGCAGCAGCGGGAGCTGGAGGCGTACGTCTCGGCCGAACCGGACCTCCCGGCGGAGTGGCGCGAGAAGGGCGTTCTCAACACGGGGACCGAGTACCTCACAGCTGACGAGACGCAGCAGTTGATCGACGCGCTCATGGCCGCCGCCGAGCCTTTTCGCCGCAAAGCCCGGCGGCGGGGGCGTAGGAGGGGGACCCGTCGCGTCCGCACCAGCTTCCTGGTCGTACCGTTGCCTTCTGGTGGGCACACGTGAGTGTGCTCGTTCATTTGGGCAGCCGTCCCTTGCGAGACGACGGTCTCCGTCTGACCAACCCGGGTCGGGTTGTGCGGGGTTGCCGTTTCACCGCCTCCTGCGTCGCCTGCTCGCGCGGGTTCGGTCTCACGGGTGGCTCCACGTCCTGCCACCGACCCACCGCCACCGACCCACTGTCGGCGGGACTCTGTGCACCCAGCGCGTGGTCTGGCCGAGTCGGGCGAGGTTGATCGCGGCGTTCAGATCGCGGTCGATGATCAGGCCGCAGCCGGTCTGACGTGCCGCCTTAGGCTGCAACACCCGCAACCTCGCCTGCGCGGCTGTGAGCGGCCTCGGCGCCGGAACCCGTCCGATGTCGGACCCGTCCGATGTCGCGACCACCCGCAGGCTGTCCGCCTTCCCCCACGTCAACACCCACCACCGGCGATGCGGGCGGTCACCGCCACCAAGCGGGAGTCCGCTGCCGAGCTGGCTCCAGGTCTTACGCAGCGCCGGAAGCGACCACCACGCCGCCCGTACAACCGAGCACACATCCAGGTAAGCACCTCGATCATGCGGTCGTCTCTTGTCATTCCCGCCGTGTGCGACGACATCGTGAGCATGTAGACGGCTCAGGTGAGCTGGGCGAACAGGTCATTCAGCACCAGATTGACACCCTCGACGTCGGCCGCGTTGAACCAGGTGTCCTGGTCCCCGTTGAAGGCGCGGTTCTCGCGGACAGTGGAGAGCCGGCGCCAACCAGTAGGTCGCCGACGTGACCGCCTGCTCGCCTCCCCACGCTCCGCCAGCACCACCGACTCGGACTACGCAGCGGCGCAGCACGCTCGGGAACGTCGACGGCTACGGGCACACTCACTCGTTCACGTCCAGTCACGAAGCGCCGAACAGATCACGACCGCCTGACTGACACCGACTCCGCCGATCTCCGAAGCGGTCTTGTCAGTACGAATATGAAGCATTACCTTCACATCACCCGGGTGTGGACGGCGAGGAGTGTGGGCATGGCTGGCGAGACGACCGAGCAGTCCCCACCCACGACCCCGCCACCCACGACCCCGGCACCCACCACTCCGGCCCCCACGAACCCAATGCCTTCGGGCGGGAGGTCCTCGGCCGAGCGAGGGCCCGCCTCCGCGTCGCTGATCCCGCTGCATCGCAACCGGGACTTTCGGCGGCTGTGGATCGGCCAGGCGTTCTCCGACCTCGGCGCGAACATGGCCGCTCTGGCGTACCCCCTGCTCGTCCTCGCCCTCACCGGGTCTCCGATCCAGGCCGGACTGGTGGGCTCCGCGACGCTCCTGGCGCAGGCGGTGCTCGGCCTCCCCGCCGGCGCCCTGGTCGACCGGTGGAACCGGCGGAAGCTGATGATCGGCTGCGAGACAGTCCGCGCGCTGTCCGCCGGCTTCCTGGTGGTGGCGATCCTCGACGGCTGGGCGTCGTTGCCCCTCATCATCGCCGTGGGAGTGGTGTCCAGCGCGGCGGGCGTACTCTTCGGCCCTGCCCAGACGGCGGCGCTCCGGCACATCGTCCCTGCCGCGCAGTTGCCCCGCGCATCGGCGCGGATCGAAGCCCGGACGTACGCAGCGGAGCTGGCCGGGCCACCGCTCGGCGGTGCGCTGTTCGCCCTCACGCGGTTCGCACCGTTCCTGGCGGACGCACTTTCGTACATCATCTCGCTCGTCACAGTGCTCACCATCCGCCGGCCGCTCCAGGACGAACGACCGCGCCAGCACGAGCGGCTGCTACCCGCGACGCTGGCCGGATTGCGGTTCGTCGTCAGGGAACCGTTCCTGCGGGCGACGCTCTGCGCGGCGCCTCTGGTGAACGCGGCGTTCGCCGGGGTGATGTTCGTCCTCGTGGTCGTCCTGCAGGAGCGGGGTACTCCCCCGGCAGGCATCGGGGCAGTCCAGTCCGCGATCCTCGTCGGTGGTCTTGCCGGGGCGCTGATCGCGCCGTGGCTCCAACCTCGGGTCAGGATGCCGGTGTTGATCATCGTGTTCCTCTGGCTCATCGTGGGTCTCGTCGCCGCGGCGGCCGCGATGCCCGGGACCTACGCCGTGGCTCTTCCGCTCGCCTTCGGACTCCTCCTGGCACCGAGCCTCAATGCGGCGTTGTTCGGCTACCAGATCGCGATCACCCCGGACGCGATGCAAGGCCGGGTTGACAGCGTGCTGGCGGTTTTGTCCACCGCGCTCACTCCACTTGCCCCGCTGGCCGGCGGCGTCCTCGTCACCCAGCTGGGTGGGCGGTGGGCGTTCGTTGTGTTCGCCGGAGTCCTCGCCGTCGCGGCGGTCATCGCCAGCGCCAGCAAGGGCATCCGGCACATGCGGCCGCTCGACCAGGCCCTTGGCTGAGGGGACCCTTCACGCAAAGCCGCACTGGCGCAGGGCGCCCCTCACACAACCCCGCACTAGCGCAGGGCGCCCCTCACGCAGACCTATTGGCGCAGGGGATCCCTCATCCAACGCCGCGTTCGCGCAGGGGACCCCTCATGCGGCGGCGTCGAGGTGCGCCTAATCGCGGGGCGGACGGCCAGGGCCTTCGGCTACGCTCGTCGAACGATGGGAAGCCAAGCCTCTGACCTCTGGAACGCACCCGTGGCCGACGCCGCGGTGGACGCGGATCTTCGCGTGCCCGGGTCCAAGTCGATCACCAACCGCGCCCTGATCCTCGCCGCGCTGGCCGACGGCCCGTCGACCGTACGCCGTCCGCTCCGCGCCC
>JBOHED010000646.1:0-6951 GCA_050700915.1 Actinopolymorphaceae bacterium
GATGTCGTCGGAGCGGCGGCCGACCCTGCGGCAGGTGGCCGCGCGGGCAGGGGTCTCCATCGGCACGGCGTCCGGGGTGCTGTCCGACAAGGGATCGGCCTCCCGGGAGACCCGGGCCGCGGTGGTGGCCGCCGCGGAGGCGCTCGGCTACACCCGCCGTTCCCGGCCACGGATCCGAGCGATGCCCACCATGTTGACCACGGCGGGGATCATCGCCCGCCGGCTGCACTTTCCGTCTCCGGTCAACCCGTTCTACATGGAGGTGTTGAACGGCGCTCAGCGCGCCTGCGCCGATCTGGGGATCGCCCTGACCCTGGAGACGGTGGAGGACCCCGACGACGGTCGGCTCCCGCTCGTCGTGTCGCGTCGACAAGCACAGGGTCTGGTGGTCCTCGGATCGCTCGACGACAGGTTCATCCGGCGGCTGCTGGATGCCGGTACGCCCTGCGTCACCGTCGACCACACCGTCGACGACCTTCCGGTCGACTGTGTACGCAGTGAGGACGAGCACGGCGGGTACCTCGCCACCCAGGCGCTTCTCGAACTCGGACACACCGACCCACCGCCAGCGATGATCGTGGGGCTGCCCGAGCTGCGGCCGCTCGCGGACCGGGTGGCGGGGTATCGCCGGGCTCTGGCCGAGCACGGGCTACGGGTGCCGCCGCGTTACGTGCAGCGCTCCGCCGACCTCAGCTTTCCCGCAGGGCGCGCGGCCATGGACCAGCTGCTCGACCTTCCGACGGCACCGACGGCCGTGTTCGCCAGCAACGACTCGACGGCGCTGGGTGCGCTCGAGGCCCTGCGTACGCAGGGGATCGCGGTGCCCGAGCAGTGCTCGGTGATCGGGTACGACGACATGGAGATGGCTGCGCACAGTCCGCCGCCGCTGACGACAGTGCACGTCGACATCGACCTGCTCGGCGCGCAGGGGATCTGGCACCTGGTGCAACGGGTGGCCGCACCGTCGATGACGCGACGGGTCACTCACCTGGGCGTACGTCTGGTCACCCGGGAGTCCACGGCGGCGCCTCCGTCGCGTGGGCGCCGCCCCATTGGATGAGGGCGCGCTCACTGGCCAGCCGCGTGTGGAGGAGGGGCACATTCAGGCGGACCCATGGGAGGAGGGTGCCCCTCTCGCAGGGGCGGATTGGTGCGGGGGCACCCTCATCCAAAGCGAGCCGTGCAGCTCAGATGACCTCGAGGTAGTCGCGGTCGGGAAAGTCCGGGAACGGCGCGGTGGGCAGGGTCTGGTACCAGTACGCGACCGACGCGATGTCGTCCTGCAGCGGAAGATAGCGGGTACCGGTCCGCCAGCCCAGCGCCTGCATGGTGACGCGGAGCCCGTCGCGGAACCTGATGGGGTCGGTGATGTGCCAGCGGTAGAGGCTGAACCGACTCTGGGCCGCGTTCGGGTCCTTGCCGTCGGGCTGGATGACGAGGGGCATTCCGGCGTACGGCGTGGTGAAGGTCCCGTAGGACCCGTCGACGTGGAATCCCCACGCGCCACAGAAGTAGTCCTCGGTTCCGGTGCCACAGATCGTGGGCGCGTCCTCACCGTCGATGAACCACTTCAGTTCGCCCTCGCCCCACCAGCCATTGTTGTTGACCCCCCACGCGACATAGGTGCCGACGAACTGGCCGGCCCCTGATATCCCGTCGACGATGGTGTAGTCCTTCTTGTATGGCAGTGGATTCGTACGTCGGAACTGCGCATGAAAATAGGCCGCGTCCTCGGGCACCTGAGTGAGCTGGTAATTCACCTGGTAGAAGAGGACGGAGTCTTTTTCGGAAAGGTTCTCCACGGTGATCCGGCAACGCCGCCGGAATGGCATCTGCCAGTAGGAGTTGAACCCGTTACGCGGGTTGACGCACACGGGCAGCGACGAGATCTGGGCGAATGGACCCCAGCCCGAGGCGAAGAAGTCCCCGAGCGGTGTCTCGACTGACGGCTGCTCCTGGTCGTCCCAGTAGATCCTCAGGATGAGGAACCTGATCTCGCCCGCTGGGGTCATCCAGATCTGCTGGATCGAACCCGGGCCTTCGATGTCGGCGACCTCGAAGGTCGTTCCCGCCGTGATACTCACGGCAGGGCTGACCTTCCAGCCGGTACCGAGGTCGCGGGCGGCGTCCGCGCCCAGACCGTCGGTTGCCAGCGCACCCTGGCTCGGCGCACCGGTCGGGTTCTCCGCCGAGATCGATCGCGACTGTGCGTCGGAGAGGCGGAAGAGGTTGCCGAGGTTGAGGCCAAGGCCGTCGAAGTTCGAGGTCACGAGATCAACTCCGTCAATCGCAAGTTGGTGCGGATAGCGATGTATGTCGAGGGCTTGTGCGCGGGAGGAAAGGGAACCCCCCGAACAGATCAAAGGAGGCTAGTATGTTAGGTCGTGGATAGCATCCCGATCAGGAGTCGCTGAGGCGTACCGGGCGTCCGATACCGGCGGCCGCCACGCCAGGACAGCTACCCGGGATCAACCGCCCGAGCCGGACGTCGCTGCCGTCGTCGCCGCGACAGTGGCAGCGTTGACCGCCTCGACCGCACGGCGTACGGCGTCGGCCGCCCAGGCTCCCTCCGCCACCTCCTTGGCACGTCGTTTCACGGCACGTCGGTCCGGTGACTCGACGATCTTCGGTACGACGTCGATGGCCGACAACAGCGAGATCAGGGCGCCACTTCTGTTGTCCGGCGTCAGGCCGGATACGAGCACTCCGCGCAGCCGGGAACGCAGGGCGTCCTCGTGCCGCGAGTCCTCGGCGCCCCACTTGGTCGTGGGGAAGATGCCCAGGATCTTCCCTTCCTCACGACGGAGGATGCCGCGCTCCGCAAGGCCACTCAGCAGCCGCTCCCGCAGGCCCTTCTTGAGCGCGCCGATCACACTCTCGGGCTTCTTCCCCTGCTTGTCCGCGACGAGCGTCAGTGCCTCGTCGAGGATCGCTTCACCGGTGGGCGAGGGATCGCGGACGACGAGCCGACCCTTCCTGCGGTTCTCCTCGCGGGTGGCCGTGACGTCAACCTTGCCTTGCAGGGCGAGTTCGAGCAGGACGGCGCCGGCGATCGCGTGGTCCAACTTGGTTCCGTCGGTCAGCGGCTTTCCGGTCGCGTCGTCGACCAGGAGAAGGAGAAGGTCTTCGGCGAGGAGCATGGGGCACCTGTTCCGTTTGTCGGGCGTCCCGGGCGTCCGACAGGTCCGGAGCACCGGCCATCGGTCGTACATCTCATGCGTGATCAGGCGTCGACCGCACCAGGATAGGCGTCCCGGCATGCCGGGAAGGTTCCTCCGCACCGGCCCGCCAGAGTCCGTCCGGATAGGCCCTCGACGTCGTTGTCCGGCTCCGGAAGCCGGCTGAGGGCCTGGCCAGGCCACGTGGGAGACTCCTACGCCATGGCCTATGACGCTGCAGCAGACCGCTATGACCGGATGAAGTACCGCCGCTCCGGCCGCAACGGGCTCCCCCTCCCCGCCGTCTCGCTGGGGCTCTGGCACAACTTCGGCGACGACGCTGCGCTCGAGCGGCAGCGCGCGATCCTCCGCCGGGCGTTCGATCTGGGCGTGACCCACTTCGACCTGGCGAACAACTACGGTCCGCCGGCTGGATCAGCGGAGCTCAACTTTGGCAAGCTCTTCCGCCAGGACCTCGCCCCCTACCGCGACGAACTCATCATCTCCACCAAGGCCGGCTACTACATGTGGCCTGGCCCGTACGGTGAGTGGGGATCGCGCAAGTATCTGCTGTCCAGCCTCGACCAGAGCCTGTCCCGGATGGGACTGGAGTACGTCGACATCTTCTACTCCCACCGGTTCGACCCTGACACGCCGCTCGAGGAGACGATGGGGGCGCTCGACTCGGCCGTTCGCCAGGGGAAGGCGTTGTACGCCGGCATCTCGTCGTACTCTCCGGAGCACACCAGGCAGGCAGCCGCGATTCTCACCGAACTCGGCACGCCGCTGCTTATCCACCAGCCGTCCTACTCCATGCTCAACCGTTGGATCGAGGAATCGCTCATCGACACCGTGGGCGAGCTGGGGGTCGGCTGCATCGCGTTCTCGCCACTAGCCCAGGGCATGCTCACGGACAAGTACCTCGGCGGCATTCCCGAGGGATCGCGGGCGTCGCAGGGCAAGTCGCTTTCTCCGGACCAGCTGTCGGAGAAGAACCTCGCTCATGTCCGCGCACTGAACGAGATCGCAAAGCGGCGCGGCCAATCGCTGGCGCAGATGGCGTTGGCGTGGGCGTTGCGGCATCGGCAGATGACGTCGGTGCTCATCGGCGCGAGTAGTGTCGCGCAGCTGGAGAACAACGTCGCGGCACTTGACGAGTTGGACTTCACCGCCGACGAACTCGCCGAGATCGACGGCCACGCGGTCGAGGCCGGTATCAACCTCTGGAAGCGTTCCAGCACCAGCTGAGGCGCCCGGCAGGCAGGCACCCAGGCAGGCACCTGATGTCGACAGAAGTTGATCACGCTGGTTGACTACGCGCGTGTTTGTGTCCGACGATCTCCTGTCGTTGGTCGCTGAACCCGCGACGAGTCACCTCCTTCATGCACACGTCCTGCCGGCGTACGTCCGTCGAGAGCTCTGCCCGTGATCGAACTGGACGATATCCAGAAGATCCATCGTCACCACGGCCGCGAGGTCGTGGAACTCGACGGCGTGGATCTGGCTGTCGAGACCGGTGAGATCTGTGGCGTCGTGGGGGAGTCGGCGACCGGCCTGCGGACCCTGGTGCGTTGTGTCAATCTGCTCGACCGTCCCGACGGCGGCACGGTGGTCGTCGCCGGGCAGGACCTGACCGGCGCCAGCCGGTCCGCGCTCCGGTCCGCGCGCCACGGCATCGGAATGCTCACCGATGCTGCCGGCGATGCCAGCCTGCTTGCCCGGCGGACCATCGCGCGCAACGTCGGACTTCCGTTGGAGTTCGCCGGTGTTCGCCAACGGGAGCGGGACCTGTTCGTCGACGAGATGCTCGACGTGGTGGGCCTGGCGGAGTACGCGGGCGCCTATCCGGCCGAGGTGGGCACCCTCGACCGCTCGCGTGCCGCGATCGCTCGCGCGTTCGTCTCCCGGCCGCAGGTGGTGCTCTGTCACGAGCCGACCCGGGGACTGAACCCGACCGCCGGATCCGTCGTCCTCGAGCTCCTGCGATGCCTCACCCGGCAGCTCGGTGTCACCGTCCTCCTGGCTACCCAGGACCATCGCGCCGTCAAGGCGATCTGCGACTCGGTGGCATTGCTCCGCGACGGACGGGTGGCCGAGCACGGCGCCCTGTCGGAGCTGGTGCGCAGTCCCGACTCCGACGTCGCCGAGGCTCTCCTGCCCGCCCTTCCCGAGGTTGCAGCGCCCGACGCAGTGCCGGCCGCAGCGGCCCGGGCCACGCCAGGTGCCGCAGCCCGTGCCCGCCGCGACCGGTTGCTCGCCGACCTCACCTTCACCGGCGAGGCCGCTCACGAGGCCGCGCTGACCGAGACGGCACGGGCGTGTGGCATCGACCTGTCGGTCGTCGCGGGGCGGGTCGAAACGATCTGTGGCCTGTCGGTCGGTCGGCTGCGTGTCGAACTGATCGGACCGGGGGAGGACTGCCAGAGGGCCCTGCTCAGGTTCGCCGATCTTCACCTCACACCGAAGGTGCACATATGAGTCAGGACACATCTGAGGCAGGGACATTCGAGGCAGGGACAGTTGAGGCAGGAGACAGTTGAGTAACTGGAACTCGGTCGGGCCGGAACTCGCCGACGCCACCCTCGCCACGCTGTCGATGGTGTCGCTCGCGACCCTGCTGACGGTCGCCGTCGGCCTACCGCTCGGCGTTCTCCTCATGTCCACCGCTGACGACGGCCTACTGCGGATGCGACGGCTCCATCGGGTACTCGGCAGCGTCCTCGACATGGGCGCGGCGTTGCCGTTCCTCGTCCTGCTGATCGCGGTGATCCCCCTCACCCGCAGGCTGGCGGGCGACTCGCTCGGCGGGCTTGCGGCCGTCGTTCCGCTGACCTTGGGGTCCGTACCATTCTTCGCCCGCCGGGTCGAACGCAGTCTCCGGCAGGTCGATCGTGGCCTCGTCGACGCGGCGTACGCCATGGGAGGTCGGACCCGGCACGTCCTCGTGACCGTGCTGCTCCGTGAGGGCCTCTCGCGCATCGTCACCGGACTCGCGCTGACCATCGTGGTCCTGCTGGGCTACAGTGCCGTCGCCGGATTCGTCTATCCCGAAGGGCTCGGCAGGCTGGCGGTCACCTACGGATACGTGTCGTTCCGGGCCGACGTGATCGCCGCCATCGTCCTTGTCTTCCTCGTCCTCACCCAGGTCGTCAAGCTGGGCGGAGATGTGGTGGCCCGGCGGTTGGAGCACCAGAGATGAGCGCGCGGTCAGGTGGCGCCCGGCCCCGATGGGTTGGCGGGCTCTGTGTGATCGCCCTCCTCCTGGTCTGCACGTCCTGCACCTCCGACACGTTCGGGCTGTCGTTCGGCACCCCCCGGGTGCTCAAGGTCGGCGTCACCCCGCGACCCGACGGCGAAATCCTGGCGCACGTCGACAAGGCCATTGCCCCGGCACTCGGGTTCGACCTGGAACCGGTGCGGTTCACCGATGCGGCAGAGGCGAAGGAGGCACTCCGCGACGAGATCATCGACGTAGCCTTCGTACGCAACGACCCAGAGGCGGCGGCCCGGGGCGAGGTGTCGCCCGGTCGCGGTCTCGCCTTCGTGGCACCCGTCTTCGTCGAACCGCTTGCGGTCTACTCCTCGACGCTCACCAGGGTGTCCGACCTGGCAAAGGGCGGTGAAGTCCTGATCCCGAGCGACCCGGCCAAGGCGGGTCGTGCCCTGCAACTGCTCGCCGCGCAGGACATCGTCCGGGTCCGTGAGGGCGCTGGCATGCGGGCGACGCCTCGTGACATCACCGCCAATCCCGGACACGTACGCCTCACCGAGCTGCCGGCCGAGGAGCTGGCGG